>CBHYLO010000352.1:0-5308 GCA_966128675.1 uncultured bacterium
CAGCCGCGCCGCGCTCGTGCACTTCGCGATGGACGAGGGCTGGATGCACGACGCGTAGCCGCCGCGACGGCCGACCGCGCACGCCCGGCGATCCCGCACGACGGATCGGCTGGCGTGCGGCGTCTCGGGGAGTTCCCTGAGACGGCGGCGTTCTCCCGAGCGGGGCGCGGGCAGCTCCCGATGACGCAGGTCGCGGGCGGCGGCCATGATCCGTGGGTATCGCCCGCCCGCGACCGCCGCGGGCGCGAACCCCGGTCGCCATGCCACACCCCGCCGCTCCGCGAGTCCCACGCGACATGCGCGCTCCCGAGCACCCCGATCGCTCCCCGGCCGAGCTGCACGCCCGGCTCGACGAGGTGCTGCGCGCGGCCATCCACGGCGACGCGCCCGACGGCGCCGTGCGCGCGCGGGTGTGCACGCTTTGCGACGTCGCGCACCGGCACGGCGTGCCGGTCGAGCAGCTGCTCGTGCTGCTGAAGGACGCGTGGCGGCACCACCCCGTCGTGCGCGCGGCGCCGCGGGTGGACGGCGACGAGGCGCTCGCGGAGCTCGTCACGCTCTGCATCCGCGAGTTCTATCGCGACCGGGCGACGAGCCGCGGGTGGCCGACGCGCGCATGAGCGCGCGCCAGGGCGTCGAGGCCGCGCTCCGCGCGAGCGAGGAGCGCTACCGGCTGATCGTGGAGGGCGCGCGCGACTACGCGATCCTCACCACCGACGCCGAGGGGCGCATCACGAGCTGGTCGCCCGGCGCCGAGGCGGTGTTCGGCTGGCCGCCCGGCGAGGCCATGGGCCAGCCCGTGGCCATCACGTTCCCGCCGGAGGCGCGCGCGGGCGGCGCGCCGGAGGCGGAGCGCGCGGAGGCCGCGGTGGCGGGCGTCGCGCCCGACGTGCGCTGGCACCAGCGGCGCGACGGGACGCGCGTGTTCATCGAGGGCACCATGCGCGCGCTGGCCGACGAGACGGGGATGCTCCGCGGCTTCCTCAAGGTGGGCCAGGACGTCACGCAGCGCCGCGAGCTGGACGCCGCGCTGCGCGCGAGCGAGGCGCGCTACCGCACGCTCGTCGACAACGTGCACGACTACGCCATCTTCCTGCTCGACGCGCGCGGCGTGGTCACGGAGTGGACGCCCGGAGCGGAGGCGGTGCAGGGCTACGCGACCGAGGAGGCCGTGGGCCGGCACCTGTCGCTCTTCTTCACGCCGGAGGACGTGGCGGCGGGCGAGGTGGACCGCGAGCTCGCCGAGGCGGCGGCCACGGGGCGCGCGGAGCGCGAGGGCTGGCGCGTGCGCAAGGGCGGGGAGCGGTTCTGGGTGAACGAGGTCGCCTCCGCGGTGCGCGACGACCACGGGCGGCTGGCCGGGTTCACGAAGGTCACGCGCGACCTCACGGAGCGGCGGCTGGCGCACGAGGCGGCCGAGCGGGCGCGCACCGAGGCCGCACGCGAGGAGCTGCGCCGGCAGCTCTCGGCCGCCGAGGAGGCGGAGCGGCGCCGGCTCGCGCGCGAGCTGCACGACCAGCTCGGGCAGCAGCTCACCGCGTTCGCGCTCGGCGCCGAGGACGCGCTGCGCCTGACGGGGGCGTCGGGCGACGACCGCGCGGCGGCGAACGCGCCGCTGGTGCGCCGGCTCGCGCAGCTGCACGCGCTCGCCCGCGAGATGCAGGCGGGCGCGCGCTACCTGGCGCTGGAGCTGCGGCCGCCCGAGCTGGACGACCTGGGGATCGAGCTGGCGCTCGAGACCTACGTGCGCGAGTGGAGCGTGCGCTACGCGATCCCCGCCGACGTCGCGCTCACGGGCGACGCGACCGACCGTCCGCTGCGCGGCGACGTGGGCTCGACGCTCTATCGCATCGTGCAGGAGGCGCTGACCAACGTCGCCCGGCACGCGCAGGCGGCGCAGGTGAGCGTGATCGTCGAGCGCTCCGCGCGCGAGGTGCGCCTGCTCGTCGAGGACGACGGGCGCGGCTTCGACGTGGACGCGACGGCGCGGCGCGCGGAGTCCGAGCGGCGCCTCGGCCTCGCCGGCATGCAGGAGCGGGCAGCGCTCGTCGGCGGCGCCGTCACCATCGAGTCGGCGCCGGGGCGTGGCACGACCGTCTACGTGCGCCTGCCGCTGGGCCCCGGCGACTGCGCGTCGCGCGCGGACGCACACGATCCCGACCTCGCGCGGTGACGCCGTCGGCTCCCGCGACCCGCCTTCAGATCCCCGAACGCACCCGATGCATCCCGAGACCCGTCCGACGTCGTCGTCCGCCACCCCCGCCACCGACGCGTCGCACCGCTCCGACGCCGCGCTGCCGCGCAACCGGCTGCTGCGCGCGCTGCCGTGCGCGGAGCGCGCGACGCTCCGCCCGCACCTGGAGCCGGTGCGCCTCGAGCCGCAGCGCGTGCTCGCGGACGCGGACGCGGAGAGCCCGCACGTCTACTTCCCGGAGTCGGGCTCGATCTCGCTCGTGACGCGCCTGCAGGACGGGACGTGCGTGGAGCACGGCGCCGTCGGGCGCGAGGGGATCGCCGGGCTGACGGCGGTGCTAGGCCCCGCGGCGGGTCCGTCGGTGCTCATGGGGCAGACGTCGGGGACGGCGTTCCGGGTCGACGCGGCGACGTTCGGCGCGCTGGTCCCGTCGCTGCCCGGGCTCGGCCTGGCGCTGCACCGCTACGCCGCGTTCCTCATCGCCCAGGTGGCGCAGCTGGCCGCGTGCAACACGGTGCACGCGGTGGAGCAGCGGTGCGCGCGGTGGCTGCTGATGGCGCACGACCAGATCGACGGCGACACGCTCGCGCTCACGCACGAGGCGCTGGCGCACCGGCTGGCGGTGCGCCGGGCGGGGGTGAGCGAGGCGGCGGAGGCGCTCCGCGACCGGGGGATGATCCAGTACCGGCGCGGGCGGCTCGTGGTGCTCGACCGCGCGCGGCTGGAGGCGGCCGCGTGCGAGTGCTACGGGATCGTCCGGGCGCAGCGCGAGCGGCTGCGGGGCGCGCTCGAGTGGGGCGCGCCCCCCGCCGACGGATCAGCAGCCCGGGTTGCTCGCCACGATCAGCGGCGACTGCCCGACCGGCACGTCGAGGTACGTCACGTACAGCGCCATCTCGACGCTCCCGCCGTTGAAGGCGGTGTGCACGTGCCCCTGCCCGGCGTCCATGAACGAGGTGCCCGCGGTGTACGTGCGCGCCTCGCACCCGTCGCCGTCGACGACCGTGAGCGCGCCCGCGGCGACCGTGACCATCGCCGGCCCCGGGTGCGTGTGCCACGGCAGCGCCCCGCCCGGCGCGATCGTGATGCGCGCCATCACCATCTGCGTCGGGTCGTCGACGTGCACGACCTGCGTCGCCGTGTGGTGCTTGATGCGGAAGGTCGCGTCGATCGCGTCGACGAAGCTGCCGCGCGCCAGCACGGTGGAGACGAAGCCGTTGGGCGCGGGGATCACGATCGGGTCCGCCGACGTCCGACTCGCGCTGCGCGCCGCCGAGGGGGCGAGCGGCGCCGCCGGCGCGGTGGGCGCGGTCGCGGCCGCGTCGCGGCAGGAGATGGCGGCGGCGGCGAGGAGCGGGACGGGCAGGAAGCGGACGATGCGCATGAAGCACCTCGGATGTGGTGAAGGCAACCGGTACGGCGGCCGCCGGCGCCCGGCCGGTCGACGGGACATCAAGCGGGAAATCGCGCCGGATCGGCTCACGGGGCTCCGGCGCGCTCTTCCGCGTCCTGCCGAGGCCGGATATGATCGGCCCGTAGCGGTCTCCGCCGGCGCCCCCCTCACCTGCCCAGCGGTCGCGAGGCTCGTCCATCCGATGGCCCCCACGTCCGAACCCGCCGTGCCCCCGCCGTCCGGCCGGGAGCTCGACGACCTGTACGCCGCGGTGTACGCCGAGCTGCGGCGCGTGGCGCACCGCCACCTCGACGGCGAGCGGACGGGGCACACCCTGGGCACGACGGGGCTGGTGCACGAGGCCTACCTCCAGCTCGCGCGCCTGGAGCACATCCGGTGGCCGGGACGCGCGTACGTGCTCGCGGCCGCGTCGCAGGCGATGCGCCGGATCCTGATCGACTACGCGAACGCGCGCCGCGCCCAGAAGCGCGGCGGCGGCGCCGCGCTGCTGCCGCTGGACGACGCCGTCGGCATGGCCGTCGGGCGCAGCGACCAGCTGATCGCGCTGGACGAGGCGCTGGAGCGGCTGGCGGCGCTGCACGAGCGCACCGCGCGCGTGGTGGAGTGCCGCTTCTACGGCGGGATGAGCATCGAGGAGACGGCGGAGGCGCTCGGCACCTCGCCGGCGACGGTGAAGCGCGAGTGGGCGATCGCCCGCGCGTACCTGAATCGCGAGCTGGCGCAGTGACGTCGGGCGGGGCGCCGGGGCGCTGGGCGCGCGTGGCCGAGGTCGTGGGCGCGGCGCTCGAGCACGAGCCGCCGCAGCGCGCCGCGTTCCTGGACGAGGCGTGCGCGGACGACCCCGCGCTGCGCCAGGAGGTGGAGTCGCTGCTGGCGGCGCACGACCATCCCGGCGCGCTCGACCGACTGGCCGCCGAGGTGGCGCCGCTGACCGCGCGCCTGCGCGGGCCGGACGCAGCGCCGGAGGTGCCGGAGCGCGTGCATCGCTACCGCATCGGCGAGCGCGTGGCCGGTGGGGGCATGGGCGTCGTGCATCGCGCCGTCGACGAGCAGCTGGGGCGCGCCGTCGCCCTGAAGTTCCTGCAGCCGCGCTTCCACGCCGACGACTCGGCGGCCGAGCGGTTCCGCCGCGAGGCGCGCACGGTGGCGGCGCTCGAGCATCCGAACATCTGCACCGTCCACGAGATCGGCGAGAGCGCGGACGGCCGGCTGTACATCGCGATGCCGCTCTACGACGGCGAGACGCTGCAGCAGCGCATCGCGCGTGGCCCGCTCGCGGTGGACGACGCGGTGGCGATCGCCGCGCAGATCGCGCGCGGCCTGGCGAAGGCGCACGACGCGGGCGTCGTGCACCGCGACGTGAAGCCGTCGAACGTGTTCGTCACGGCCGACGGCGTCGTGAAGCTGCTCGACTTCGGCATCGCGAAGCTCGCGGACGCGTCGCTGACCGCGACGGGCGGCGCGGGGCCGCTGGGCACGGTGGCGTACATGAGCCCCGAGCAGGCGCGCGGCGACGCGGTGGACCAGCGCTCCGATCTCTGGTCGCTCGGCGTGGTGCTGTACGAGATGCTCGCCGGGCAGCGGCCCTTTCCCGGCGACTCCGCCACCGCCGTGCTGGAGCTGATCCGGCAGGGCACGTACGTGCCGCTCGTCCAGCACCGTCCCGACGTGCCGCCCGCCCTCGCGGCGATCGTGGACGC
>CBHYLO010000353.1:0-5306 GCA_966128675.1 uncultured bacterium
CGCGCTTCGGCGCGCGCCACCGCGCGCGGCGGCTGCCCCACGGACTGCGCGGGCAGCTGCACGGGCAGCACGAGCATGAGCCCCGCGCCGCACGCCGCGAGGCGGGCGAGCGCGGGCGACAGCAGCCACCCCGACGACGCGTCGGGGCGGGTCGAGCGAGTGCGGGGCGCGCGAGCGACGGACACGGTCAGCGCACCAGGTTGTTCGCGATCTCGAGCATCGACTCGCTGTTCTTGATCGCCTTCGAGTTGATCTCGTACGCGCGCATGGCGGTGATCATGTCGACCATCTCCTGCACGATCTCGACGTTGCTCCCTTCGAGGCTGCCCTGGACCACGCGGCCCATGCCTTCCTCCTGCGGGAAGCCGATGGTCGGCTCGCCGGAGGCGGGCGTCGGCTGGTAGAGGTTCTCGCCCAGCGACTGGAGGCCCGACGGGTTGGCGAAGCGCGCCAGCTCGATGCGCCCGATCTCCTGCGGCGCGGCGGTGTCGTTGCCGCGCGTCACGGTCACGATGCCGGTGCGCGAGATCGTCACGCCGCTGGCGTCGTTGGGGACGCGGATGGTCGGCTGCAGCGTGTAGCCGCCCGACGTCACGAGCACGCCCTGGTCGGAGATCTGGAACGAGCCGTCGCGCGTGTACGCGGTCTGCCCGCCGCCGGTCTGCACCTGGAACATGCCCTCGCCCTCGATCGCGAGGTCGAGCGGGCGGTTCGTCTGCTCCAGCGTGCCCTGGCTGTGCAGGCGCTGCACGCCGGAGAGGCGCGTGCCGCGGCCGATCTGGATCGCGGGCGCCGTCTGGTTGTCGCTCGCGCCGATGACCGCGGAGCCCTGCACCGTCTGGTACAGCAGATCCTCGAACTGCGCGCGGCTGCGCTTGAACCCGGTCGTGTTCACGTTGGCCAGGTTGTTCGCGATGACTTCGGTGCGCAGCTGCTGCGCCATCATGCCGCTCGCGGCGGCGCGGAGTGCGGGATCCATGGGGGGCTCGTACGGAGGGAAAGACTTGCAGGGGAGAGCTGCGGACAGCGGGCTGCGGATTCGTGCGATGGAGCGTCCCGAGCGGCGGTAGATCCGCAGTCCGCAGCTCGTGGCGCGTGGAGATCGGCGCTACACCGGCCGTCCCAGCTCGGAGGTGGCCTTCTCGCGCACGGAGTCGAGCGTGGTCACCGCCTTCTGCACGCTCGCGTACGCGCGCTGCACCGCGATCATGTCGACCATCGCGCTGACGGGATTGACGTTGCTCTCCTCGATCGCGCCCTGCTGCACGCGGCGGTCGGCGAGGGCGACGGGCTGGCGGCCGGCGTCGGGGACGAAGAGCGTGCCGCCCTCGTGGGCGAGCGTCGCGCCGGCGCCGGCGCGCTCCACGCGCATCCGGTCGAGCGGGCGGCCGTTCGCGCTGACGGTGCCGTCGTCGCCGATGACCACCTGCGCGCCCGCGGGCACCACGATCGGGCCCTGCTCGCCGAGCACGGGCCGGCCGCCGCCGTCCACGAGGCGATGCTGCGCGTCGAGGCGCAGCGAGCCGCCGCGCGTGAAGCGCTCGCCCGCGGGCGTGTCGACGACGAGGAAGCCGTCGCCCTGCAGCGCGACGTCGAGCGGGTTCTGCGTCGTGCGCACCGTGCCGCCGCGCAGGTCGGTCGCGGCCTGCGCGACCGGCAGCTCCTCGCCCGCGGCGCCCAGCATGCGCGCGAACACGCGCTCCGCCTTGAAGCCGTCGGTCGACGCGTTGGCGAGGTTGTTGGCCGTGATCTCCGACCGGCGCTCCCAGTAACGCAGGGACGCGGCGGCGCTGGTCAGGCCGGTGACGGGAGGCATGGCACGCGAAGGAACGAGGAGGGACGAGCGGAGGGACCTGCAGGGGCGGTGCGTCGCGCCGGTCGCTGCCACGCCCCGCGCGCCACTGGTAAAAGCAACCGGCGGGCCGCCTGGGCGCCCGCCGGTGTCAGTGGTGCAACTCGTTGTCTCCGTGCGTCTTGCGTCGTTCTCGCCGGCCGGTCGTGCGGGCCGGCGCCGCCGTCGGGTGGCGGCACTTCTTGCCGCTCCGGTCAGACTTGCCGGGCCGCGAGGCTCATCGACAGCGCCACCGCGTCGCGCGACAGCCCGGTGCGGCGCGCGATCTCGGCGCGGTCCACGCCCGTCGCCGCCAGCTCGGGCACGAGGCCCGCGTGCGCGGGCGCGGCCCGGCGCTGCGTGGGCCGGCGCAGCAGCGCCGCCAGCGCCGCCAGGTCGAGCGCGCGCGGCGTCGCGTCCGCGGCCGCGAGGGACGACGCGGTGCGCGTCCACAGCCACGCCGCCACCGCCGCGAGGCCGAGCGCCAGCCCGCACAGCGCGACCACCGGCACCATCTCGGGCGACGGCAGCGACGGCATCGCCACCGCCGGCACCTGCAGCGCGGGCGCGGTCGCGGCCAGGCGGCGCGCCGACTCCCACACGGGCAGCTGCATCAGGTCCGGCAGGTCGGCGAGCGGGACGCGCTTGCCGACCGCGCCGATCGCGGTGCCGAACACGCCCGCGCCGGCCAGCCGCAGCGCGACGCGCCCCAGCTCGCGCGCGCGCGCGCGGTCGACGCCCATCACGCGACGTGCTCCCGCAGCGGCTTCAGCTCGCCGCGCAGCTTGCCGAGCGCCTTCGAGCGGATCTGCGAGACGCGGCTCTCGGTGAGGTCGAGCACCGTCGCGATCTCGTGGAGCTTGAGCTCCTCGAAGTAGTAGAGCGACAGCACCACGCGCTCCTGCTCCTTCAGCTTGAGGATCGCGTCGCGCAGGATCGCGACCTCCTGCTGGTGGTTCAGGCGGTCCTCGACGCCGCGGTCCTCCTCGGCGGCCAGCACGTCGGAGGGGCTGGGCGCGGTGTTCTCGCGGTCGCCCGGCGCGCGGTCGAGCGGCATGTGGTGCGCGCCCTCGATCTCGCCCTGCCAGCGCCACAGCGTCTGCAGGTCGACGTCGAGGTGCGCGGCCACCTCCTGGTCCTCCGGCGCGCGGCCGAGCGCGCGCATGAGCGACTCGCGGGCGGCGTGGATCTCGCGCGTCTTGCGGCGGATGCTGCGCGGCACGTGGTCCTGGCGCCGCAGCTCGTCGAGGATCGCCCCGCGGATGCGCGGCGCCGCGAACGTGCTGAAGGCGAGGCCGCGCGACGGATCGAAGCTGTCGAGCGCCGCCATCAGGCCCATCGAGCCGGCGCTCACCAGCTCGTCGAAGTCGGCCTTCACCGCCAGCGTGCGCGACATCTGCCGCGCGACGTGGTGCACGAGGCCCAGGTGGTCGGTGAGCAGTTGCTCGCGCGCGGCCGCGTCACCCGCGGCGTAGCGCTCCCACATCGCGTGGTCCACGCTGGCGTGCGGACCCGAGGGCGTGGGACGCGTCGTCGTGGCCGCGGGCTGCGTCGCAGCGGTCGCGGTCTTGGCGGAGCGGGCGGCGGAGGGCGTCCCGGAAGCGGAACGTGGAGCGCGAGGTGCAGTCATGACGGTCATCGCGCGGAACCTTGCGGTGAACCCGAGTAGGCGAGCGACGCGGCGGCGCGGAGTCCGCGGTCCGCGGGCGCGAGGCCCGGGACGGCGGTGCGTGGCGTCGTGGCGGAGCGGCCGCCTCGGGCGGCGGTCGCGGGGGAGGGGACTGCGAGCGTGGTCGCGACGGACTGCATCGCGACGGCCGCCGGCGAGCCGGTGGCGGCGTCCTGCAGGGGCATGCCGGCACGCAGCGCGACCGCGAGGCTCGCGTCGTCGGGCACCGCGCCGACGAAGCGCAGCGGCTGCTGCAGGAACTGCCGGGCCGCCGCGTCCAGGTGCTCGAACGCGTGGCGGGCCTCGTCGTCGTCCAGCCGGCTGGCGAGGACGTCGACGCTGAGCGGAGGGAGGGCGGACGCGTCGTCGCCCGCCGCGACGCTCTTCACGAGCGCGTACGACGCGGCGAGCGCGATCGGGTCCGACCCGGTGACGACGAGCAGGCGCACCGCGAGGTTACCGTCGGCGGCATTCGCGGCCTGCGCGGCCGCCTGCGCGGTCTCGAGCCCCGCGCGCACGCCGTCGAGGCGCGAGCCCGCGTCGACGACGACCAGCTCGTGCCGCGCGAACGTCGACGCCGCGCGCCGCAGCATCGCGCGCCGCTCGGCGGGCGCCAGCGGCGTGTCCTGCGCGTCGTCGGGACCACCGGGGAGCAGCGACAGCGTCGCGCTCACCGGCACCAGCAGCGCCTCGGGCGCGACGCCGCGGCGCAGCGCGCCGAGGCCCGGCGTGGGCGCGACGCCGAGCAGCAGGCGCTGCGGGCCCACGTGCTCGTCGAGGTCCGCGAGCAGCACGCGGCGGCCCATCGCGGCGGCGCTCAGCGCGAGCAGCGCGGCGACGACCGAGGTGCCCGCGCCGCCCTTGCCGCTCCCCACCACCAGCACCGTCGTCGCCGCGTCCGCGCGCACGCCGTCGCGCGCGCGCGGCGAGGCCGCGGGGCGCGACGCCACGTAGGCGCGGAGGGTGTCGAGCTGGGCGGGGAGCATCGAGGAGTGCGCGGAGTGCGGGATCTGTGATGTTGCCGTCACGCCGTTGCGCGCGCGCCCGAGGCGCCGCTGCGACGTCGCACGTCTTCGGCAGGACGATCGAGCGTGACCGACATCACGCCGCCTGTCATCGTGCCGCCCATCGCGCTCGCGAAGCGGCCGAGCGCGGCGAGCAGGCGCGGCGCGCCGGGCGCGAGGTCGGCGGGGATGTCCTGGCCCTCCGCGACCCAGCGCACGGGCAGGTCCAGCTGCGCCGCGAGCGCGGCGACGCCGTCGTCGTCGGGCACCTCGTCGAGCTTCGTGAGGAGCGCGTGCGTGACGCCGCGCGGATCGGACTGCGCGGCGAGCAGCGCGTCGAGGCGGTCGCGCAGCCCCTCGGCCAGCTCGGTGCGCATCGTCGCGGGGATCACGAGATGCACCTCGTCGGGCGCGAGCGCGGCGAGCAGCGCGCGCCACGGCGCGTCGTCGTCGCTGGTGCGCGGGCCGCGGCCCGGCGTGTCGACGAGCACGACGTCGCAGTGCGCGAGGCGCGCGAGCGCGCCCTCGACGTCGGCCGCGTCGTAGACGACCTCCATCGGCAGGCGCGCGACCTCGGCGTACGTCTCGAGCTGCGCGACCGCGCCGGCGCGGTAGGTGTCGAGGGTGATCAGGCCGACGCGCTGGGCGCCGAAGGCCTGCTCGTTGAGCGCGAGCTTCACGGCGCTCGTCGTCTTGCCGGCGCCCGTCGGGCCCACCAGGGCCACGACGAAGGGACGGTGAGCGCCGAGCGCCGAGCGCCGGGCGGCCCTCGGCGTCGCCTGCTCGGCGCTCGGCGCGCGGC
>CBHYLO010000354.1:0-5296 GCA_966128675.1 uncultured bacterium
CGCCGGACCCGAACGTCAAACGACATTGCAAGGATGAAGATCGGATAAAGTCCGATAACGACGGATGGCTCCAGTGGAGTGCGAGATCCCTCGCCACCACACGGAGCCATCCGTCGTTGTCAGATCTTGTCCGATCTAATCCTTGCCAATGCCGTTCGGGCCTGGCGGGCCGGTGCAGGCCACGCAGCACGCCGCACGCAGCCGTCATCCCCGCGCCGCCGTGTAGTCGCACGCTGGATGTCGTGCGCACTCCCAGATCGACGACGCGCCGTCGGCCGAGCGGCGCTCGAGGACCACGCCGCCGCAGTGGGGGCAGGGCTGCGCGCGGCGGCGCGCGCCCACCGGGAGCGTGAAGCCGCACGCGCCGTCCGTGCACGCCCAGAACGGCGCCTGCCCGCTCGGCGTCACGACGTCCAGCGTCGCGCTGGAGCAGCGCGGGCACGGGCGGTCGGTGGCGTCGCGCGCGGTGGGGCGGGACGACGCGGCGGGACTGCGCTCCGTCGGCGGTGGCGGCGCGGCGACCGCGCGCTTCGCCGCGGCGCGCTTGGTCGTGCTCTTCGCTGCGCTCTTCGTCGTGCTCTTCGTCGCGCGCGTCGCGGCGCGCGGCGCGGGAGCCGTCGCCGTGGCGCCATCGGGCGTCGCGGCCGGTGCGGGGCCACGCTCCGCGTACGTGCACGGCCGCTCCGCCGCGCCGTAGCGCACGCAGCCCCAGAACGGCGTCATCTTCCCGATCTTCTTCTCGATCAGCGCCGACTGGCACGTCGGGCACGCGCCGGGGCGCACCTTCGCGCGCACGTCGCGCGTCATGCGGCACGCGGGGCAGGCGAGGAAGCTCCCCTTGCCCTTGCGCCGCTGGATCTTGCGGTAGTTCGCGTCGCCGCAGCGGTCGCAGCGCACGTTCGTGTCCTCGGCCGCGCCGCCGCCGCCCGGCCGCTGCGCGCGCAGGCCGTGCGCCTGGCGGTACTCCGCGCCCAGCTGGTGCGCGCGCGCCATCGCCGCGCGGAAGGCGTCGTACCACGCGCGCAGGTACGCCGGCCGCGTCGCCGCGCCGCCCTCGATCGCGTCGAGCTGCGCCTCCATCTCGGCCGTGTAGCGCTCGGTGACGAGGTCGGGGAAGGTGTGCGACATCAGGCCGTCCACCTGCATCCCGAACTCGGTGGGCTGCAGGAACTTCTTCCCCTTGCCGCCCGCCAGCTCGCGCACGTAGTCGCGCTTCAGCAGCGTCTCGATGATCCCCGCGAAGGTCGCCGGCCGTCCGATGCCCGACGTCTCCAGCTTCTTGATCAGCGCGCCCTGGTCGTAGCGCGACGGCGGCGTCGTCTGCTTCTCGTGCACCAGCAGGTCGGTCGGCGCGAGCACCTGGCCCGGCGCGAGCGCGGGCAGCACGACGTCCTCCTGCCGCGAGTACGGCCCCCAGAACACGAGGAAGCCCGGCTCGCGCAGCACCGCGCCCTCGGCCACCCACGCCACCGGGCCCGAGTCGATCCACACCGTCGTGCGGTCGAACACCGCGGGCTTCGCCTGCGACGCGAGGAAGCGCGCGCGGATCATCGCGTAGAGCTTCGCGGCCTGCGGCGGCGGCGCGTCCTCGCCCTCGAGGTGCGTGGGGCGGATCGCCTCGTGCGCGTCCTGCGCGCCGGCCTTCGGCGCGCGCGCGCGCGGCGCCTGCGCGGGCAGCGTCTCGGGATGGTGCGCGGCCATGAACGCGCGCGCCATGTCCACCGCGTCGTCCGACACGCGCGTCGAGTCGGTGCGGTGGTACGTGATGAGCCCCGCCTCGAACAGCGCCTGCGCCGCGTCCATCGCCTGCTTGGCCGAGAGGCGCAGCTTGCGGCTGGCGTCCTGCTGCAGCGTGGAGGTGGTGTAGGGCGGCGGCGGCCGGCGCTCGGTGCGCCGCGGATCGACGCTGCGCACGCGATGCTCGTGCGCGCGCGCGGTGGCCAGCACCGCCTCGGCCTCCTCGCGCGAGGGGTACTGCTTCGGCACGAGGCGCCCTTCTCCCGAGCGCCGCGAGGGATCGTCCGGCTCGCGCGCGTCGCCGTCGGACGGCGTCGCGGCCGCGTCCTTGGGATCGGCCGGCACGAACGCGGACAGCCCCTCGGCGTACGTCGTCTCGAGCGTCCAGTAGGTGCGCGCCGCGAAGGCGAGGATCTCGCGCTCGCGCTCGCACAGCAGGTGCAGCGCGGGCGTCTGGCAGCGTCCCGCGGACTGCGCGCCGGCGGGCCAGCAGATCTCCTTGGAGCAGTCGAAGCCGACGATGCGGTCGAGCACGCGGCGCGAGCGCTGCGCGTCCACGCGGCGCATGTCGACCGGGCGCGGCGCCGCGACGGCCGCGCGCACGGCGGCGGCGGTGATCTCGCGGAACTCGATGCGCGACGCGGCGCGCGCGGGGAGCTTGAGCTGCCGCGCGAGGTGCCAGGCGATCGCCTCGCCCTCGCGGTCGGGGTCGGACGCCAGCAGCACCTGGTCGTAGCCGCCGCCCTGCACGGCGGCGCGCAGCGTCTTCACGATCTCGGCGCCCCTGCCGCGCAGGACGTACCGCTCCTCGAGCGTGTCGAGGTCGACGCCGTAGTCCTTGGGCGGCAGGTCGGCGACGTGGCCGAACGACGCCTTGACCGTGTAGCCCGGTCCGAGAAAGGCGGTGAGCTTCTTCGCCTTGTTCGGCGACTCGACGATGACGAGGGTCCTGGGCACGGCGGGACGGCGGAGGCGGGTGCGATGCTCGGAATCTAACGCGCCGTGGGCTGCGGACCGCGGATCCGAACGACGACGCGTCCGGAGCGGCCGTGGATCCGCAGCCCGCAGCCCGCAGCGCTACGCGCCCTTCGGCAGCGTGAGCGTGAACGTGCTCCCCGCGCCCGGCGCGCTCGCCGCCACCAGGTCGCCGCCCATGCCGCGCGCGAGGTCGCGGCTGATCGCGAGGCCGAGGCCCACGCCCTCCTGCGTGCGCGTGCGCGACGCGTCCACCTGCACGAACGGCTCGAACACGCGCTCCAGCTGCGAGGGGTCGATGCCCGGGCCCGTGTCCGCGACGATGATCGCGATGCGGTCGCCCGCGGGCTCGCCGCGCATCGTCACGCGGCCGCCGGCGGGCGTGAACTTGACCGCGTTCGACAGCAGGTTGAGCACGATCTGCTGCAGCTTCTCGCGGTCGGCGCGCACCAGCATCCCCGGGGCACACGTCTCCAGCTCCAGCGCCAGCCCCTTCGCGCGGCGCTGCGGCGCGATGAGCGCCTCGCACGCATGCAGCGTCTCCGCCACCGGCACGTCGGTCAGGTCGTAGCGCACCGCGCCGGCCTCCACGCGCGCATAGTTCAGCACCTCGTTGATGAGGCCCAGCAGGTGGCGCTGGCTGCGGCGGATGCGCGCCAGGTCCTCGCGCTGCGGCTCCGTCACCGGGCCGCGGATGCCCAGCTCCAGCAGCTCCGCGTAGCCGCCGATGGCGTTCAGCGGCGTGCGCAGCTCGTGACTCATCACGGCCAGGAACTCGCTCTTCGCGCGGTTCGCGGACTCCGCCTCGTGGCGCGCCGCGCGCTCGGCGTCGAACAGGCGCGCGCGCTCCACCGCCACCGCCGCCTGCTGGCCGAACGCGAGCAGGAACGCGCGCTCCTCGGGCGTGAAGGCGCGCGGCGTCGGGAAGCCGAACGAGACCACGCCCACCACCTGGCCCGCCACCGCCAGCGGCACCGCGGCGCCGGCGCGGATCCCGAGCGCCTCCCAGACGTCCACCAGCGTCGGGAAGCGCGCGTCGAAGCCCGCGGGCCCCTCGCGCGACGCGATCCACTGCGGCTCGCCCGTGCGCACGACGTGCGGCAGCAGGCCGGGGCTCGACCGCGCCTGCCGCTGCACGCGCGCGCCGGTGGCGCCCGGGAAGCCCACCTGCTGCACGAGCACGATCTCGTCGCCGCCCGGCGCGAGGATGCCCATCGCGCCCGTGCGCGCGCCGAGCGCGACCACCATCTCGGCCACCACCACGGTCGCCACGTCGTCCAGCGTGCGGGCGCTCGCCAGCGCGGCGGTCAGCGCCTGCAGCCGCTCCACGCGCTGCCGCGCGAGCACGTGGTCGGTGACGTCGCTGCCGTGCACGACGATGCCGATGCGCGCGCCGTCGGCGTCGGTCATCGGCTGGTAGACGAAGTCCAGGTAGCGGAGCTCGGGCGTCCCGCCGGCGGTGCGCGTCAGCTCGATCGGCACCTCGCGCCCCACGAACGGCTCGCCCGTGCGGAGCACGCGGTCGAGCAGCGTGTCGAACCCCTGGCCGCGCACGTCGGGGAGCGCCTCCAGCGCCGGCCGGCCGAGCAGCGGACGATGGCCGACCGCCTGGTAGTACGCCTCGTTGACGAACTCGAAGACGTGCGTGGGTCCGCGCAGCACCGCGACGAACGCCGGCGCCAGCCGGAACACCTCCGCCAGCCGCGCGCGCTCCACGTCGAGCTGCGCGTACAGCCGCGCGCGCTCGGCCTCCGCCGCCTGCTGCTCGGTGACGTCGGTGTTGACGCCCACCCACTCGCGCACCGCGCCGTCGGGCAGCAGCACCGGCACGCCGCGCGCGACCGTCGCGCGGTACTGGCCGTCGTGGCGGCGCAGCCGGTAGGTGGTGTCGTAGGTCGCGCGGGCCGCGAGCGCCGCGCGCCACACGCGCTCGGTGGTGGCGCGGTCGTCGGGATGGATCGCGTCGAGCCACCCCCACGCGTGGTACGCCGCGCGCGGCTGCCCCGTGAACGCGCTCCAGCTGGCGTTCTCGCCGGTCATCGCGCCGTCGGCGTCGGTCGTCCACACCACCGCCGTCGTCGCCTCCACCACCGAGCGGAAGCGCGACTCGCTCAGCGCCAGCGTCGCCGCGGCGTCCTCGGCCACCTGCGTGCGCGCGGCGAGGCGCTGGTTCAGCGTCTGGAGCGCCTGCTCCGCCTCGATGCGCGCGGTCGCGTCCTCGTGCACGATGGCGACGTGCGTGACCGCGCCGTCGGCGTCGCGCACGGGATGGCAGTGGCCCTGCGTCCACACGACGCGCCCCGGCCCGTCGGTGGCCGCCGCGGCGTCGTAGCGCACCGGCGGCAGGACGACGTGCTCGCCCGCGTACGCGCGGCGCACCAGCGGCAGCAGCCCGGCGCGCGCCAGCTGCGGATCGGCGAGCAGCGAGTAGTCCGGCGGCACGTCGGCCAGCCGGATGCCCCAGTGGCGCTCGTACGCCGGGTTGGCGGCGACCACGCGCCCGTGCGCGTCGTACAGCGCGACGCTGGACGGCGACTGCGCGAACAGCGCGTCCACGAGCGCGGCGCGCACGTCGGCGCCGACC
>CBHYLO010000355.1:0-5290 GCA_966128675.1 uncultured bacterium
CGCCGCCGGCGTCGCCCGACGCCGTCGCGGTGCCGGTGGACGGGCCGCCGGCGCTGTCGTCGCGGTAGGGGTTGAGCTCCCCGGCGTCGGCCGACGGGGAATCGGCCGGACCCTGCCCCCGGCTACGCCGAGTGGGGCGACGAGGTTCGTTCATGCAGCGCGAGGTGTGAGAGGTGGGGCCCCGCATGCGCGGCCGCGCGGCGCTCGCCGACGGCCACGACAACGGGTTCGCCGCGCGATGCGCGACGGTGCGGCCGCTCGGCGCGAGCGTCCGGATGACCGGGCGGCGCGCCGCGCCGGAAGGGCGCGCGTCGGCGACGCACGGTGTGCGACTCGGGGGGCGGCGGGCGGGCCGCCGGACAGTCCATCGGTCGGCGCGGACCGGACGCGCGAGGCGTCGGGTCGGGCCGGACGTCGTCGGCCGTCGCCCGGCGCCGCGTGCCGGACGTACGGACACGATGCGGGTGCGGCGGGCCCTGCGTGCCGCGGGCGACACTCGGAGCGCGGACGAAGCACGCGCGTTCCGGTCACCGAGTGGCGTGTGCGCGAGCGGGGCGAGCCGATCGAGGACGGCGACGCACCCGACGCGGGGCCGGACCGCTGCGGTCCGCCCTGCCCGTGGCCCTACGAATGTGGGCAGTGGTCGGACGCCGCGCAACCCGCGCGCCCCCCTCCTCGCGCGGTCGTGACGTCCGGGTCCCCACCCGTCACGCTCTGCGAGTCGCGTGCCCGGCCGGCATCCTCGCGTGCCCGACGCGTGCCCGACGCGTGCCCGACGCGTGCCCGACGCGTGCCCGACGCGCCCCGAGCCTCGCTAGCTTCCGCGCATGCCCCACACCCTCGATCTCTCCGCCGCCGTCGCGGACGCGGTCGCGCGCTACGAGGCGCAGGCCGACGTCGTCGAACTCCACACGCGCCTCGCCGAGCTGGCCGACGGCGCCGACGCCGACGCGCTCATCGCCGCCGCGGCGCCCTTCGCCCAGATCCCCGAGGTGGCCGGCCCGCTCTACGAGCGCGTCGTCCAGCAGCGCCCGCACGACGCGCGCGCCCTCGTCGTCCTCGCCAACGCCTACTGGCTGCACGGCCGCGGCCCCGACGTCGTCGGCGAGCTGGCCACGCGCGCCATCGCCGCCGACCCCACCAATCGCGGCGCCTGGCACCTCTGGGCGCTCGCCGAGTCGGACCCGCGCCAGCGCACCGCCCGCTGGCATCAGGTCACCAAGCGCTTCCCGCAGGACTTCCTCGCGAAGGCGCTGCTGGCCGACAACGCCGCCTCCCTCGCCGGCTCGGAGCACGACGACGAGGCGCTCGTCCTCGCGATCGCGACCTACGAGGAGCTGCTCGCCAACACCGACGTTCCGGAGCAGCGCGGCGCGCTCGAGAACGCGCTCAAGACCCTGAAGGGGTGGAAGCTCTGATGTCTCCGGATCATCCCTCGCACGGCGCGGGACGGGCTGGCTCCGAGAAGCCCGACGCCGAGGCGCCCGGCTCCCTCGAGGAGTTCCGCCGCTTCCGCGAGCGCATGAACGCCGAGATCCTCGGCGAGAACAACCTGGTGGTCAACCGCTTCTTCGCGCTCGACGGCCGCGCCTACGAGGCGGGCGCGCTCGACGTGAAGACGAAGGAGCTCCTCGGCCTCGTCGCGTCGCTCGTGCTGCGCTGCGACGACTGCATCACCTACCACGTGATCCGCTGCCGCGAGGAGGGCGTCACCCGCGCCGAGGCGTTCGAGGCGCTGTCGATCGGGCTGATCGTGGGCGGGTCGATCGTGATCCCGCACATGCGGCGGGCGGTCGATCGGTGGTCGGAAGTCGAACAGAAGTCCTGACCCCTCGAAACGCTCGGCGCCCGGCGCTCAGCGCGCACCGTCCTCGCGGGACGAAGTGAGCGCCGAGCGCCGGGCGCCGAGCGTCATGCGGAGCCGGCGTGGTTACTCGCCCTTCGGCTTCGCCTGCACCGGCGTGATGCTCGCCGGCTTCGCCACCGTGCTCGCGTCGCCGTCCGACACGTAGCGCCCCGTCGCGCCTTCCTTGTCGAGGCGGTTCAGCGTCTGCTCCAGCGCGTTCCTGAACATGATCTGCCGGTTGACGCTGTTCTTGTTCCAGGCCGGGTCGTACGGGCTCTCGTTCGGGTTGCCCGAGACCTCCAGCACCGCGTCGTAGTTGTAGCGGATCGTCTTCTTCGACTTCGGGTCCGTCCACGAGCCGGCCCACGCCAGGTTGCGCTGCTTGGGCCACATGCCGAGCGGCAGCGCGAAGGTGCGCACCTTGTAGCCCGGCACCGCGCTGTCGATCGCCATGTCGCCGCGCGCGATGAACTCCTGCACCTTCTCGCCCGCGCGGTCGAGGCGCGCGTGGTACAGGGTGTGGTTGCACAGCTCGTAGCCCTGCTTCTGCAGGAACTGGAGCTTCTGGAAGCGCCACTCCGTCTTCTGCCCCTCGATCCCCTTGTCGCCGAAGAACGAGCGGCCGACCTGCGCGGCGGGCAGCATGCAGAACACCGCCTTGCGCGGCCAGTCGGCGTGCTTCGCCGCGAAGTCCTCGAGGATGCCGACGGCGCTGGTCGGGTCGATCGTCAGCTTGCCGTTGCGCTCGATGTAGCGGAACTGCGACGGCGACGCGTCGTCGAACACCAGCACGACCGGCGAGATGCCCTTCGGCAGCTGCTGGATCTTCTTGTCCACCACGTCGGTCATGTTCACCGGCCGGTAGCCGCGCTTGTAGAGCTCCTCCAGGTCCTGCCGGAGGCGCTGCGGCGTGCGCGTGAACTCGTTGGTCTCCTGCGGCACGATCAGGTGGTACTCGAGCACGGGGATGCGCCCGAGCTCGTTCGGCGCACGCGACGCGGCGCCGGGATCGTTCGCGGTCGTGGCGACCGTGCTGGCGCCCGCGGGCGACGGCGTGGCGGAGACCTCGCCGCCCTGCGCGCCGCCCTGCGCGGCGCTGTCGGGGGCGGTCGCGGCGACCGGGGCGGCCGAGTCGGGCGTGCCGGCGGCGCGGGCGGTGCCCTCGGCGCCGGTGCAGGCGGAGAGCGCGGCGACCGCGCTCAGCGCGAGCGCGGTCGGGAAGGGGCGGTGGAGCGACATCGGGATGCGGCGTGGAGGCGTGAGGGGCGCGGGCGTCGCGCCGTCGTACAGTAGCAGGGCCATGCAAGGCGTGTGACCGTGTGACGTGACTCACGGCCGAGGCCGCCGAAGGCGAAACACGGCTCCCTGCGCGCAGTATCACAGAGTGCCCCGGAGCCGGCCGCGGCCAGAGCCCGCGCACGCGGGGTTGGCGTACGCTCTGCGTATCCCCGGCGCACGCCCGCGCCCCTCTCCCGACCATCATGCCTTCCCGGCTCCACCAGCTCCGCGCCCGCCTGCGCCCCGATCCCCGCGTGCCCGCCCGCGTCTGGCTGCGTCGTCAGTGGGCGGGGCTGCTGGGCATGGCGCTGCTGCTGGCGGGCGTCGTCACGCTCGACGTGTGGCTGGCGACCTGCGGCTTCCAGTCCTGCCCGACCGGGGCCGAGATCCGCGGCTTCCGTCCCAGCGAGGGCGGCCGCATCGTCGACCGCCGCGGGCAGACACTCGGCCGTGTGCGCGCGGTGCGCCGGCTCAACGTCCCGCTGTCGAAGGTGCCGCTGCACGTGCGGCAGGCGTTCGTCGCCACCGAGGACCGCCGCTTCTTCGACCACGACGGCGTCGACTGGCGCGGCGTCGTGCGCGCCTCCGCCGTGAACGTGCGCGCGCTCGGCGTGCGCGAGGGGTTCAGCACGATCACGATGCAGCTCGCCCGCAACACGTTCGCGGTCGAGCGGCAGGGCGAGCGGTCGATGGCGCGCAAGCTCCTGGAGCTGCGGCTGTCGCGCCTCATCGAGCGCACGCTGACCAAGGAGCAGATCCTCGAGCTCTACCTGAACGTCATCTACCTCGGCAACGGCGTGTACGGCGTCGAGGGCGCGAGCCGCGACCTGTTCGGGCGCGGCATCCAGCAGGTCAGCGTGGCGCAGGCGGCGATGCTGGCCGCGCTGCCGAAGGGCCCCAGCGCCTACACGCCGCGCCGCCACCCGCAGCGCGCGATCACGCGCCGCAACCTCGTGCTCGCGCTGATGGCGCGCGAGGGCTACCTGCGGCCCGAGCAGGCGCGCGCCGCGGTGGCCGAGCGGCTCGTGGTGCCGGCCAACGAGTGGCGGCCGGACGCGAAGGACGACAGCTACGCGCTGGACGCGGTGCGCGCGATCGTCGACTCGGTGCGCGAGGCCATGGGCATCGAGTCGAACGACCTGACGGTCTACACGACGCTCGACGTCGAGGCGCAGCGCGCGGCCCAGCGCGCCGTGCAGCGCCGCGCCGACGCCATCGAGGGCTCGTCGAAGGCGCGGCAGGGCGTGGAGGGCGCGATGGTCGCGATCGACCCGCGCTCCGGCGACGTGCGCGCGCTGGTGGGCGGGCGCCGCTACGAGCGCGGGAACTTCAACCGCGTGCTGCGCGCGCGGCGGCAGCCGGGATCGGCGTTCAAGCCGTTCGTCTACGCGGCCGCGCTGCAGGCGGGGATGTCGCCCGCGACCGAGGTCGACGACGTGCCCATCGAGGTGGCGATCGGCCGCACGGTGTGGGCGCCGCGCAACTTCGACGACGAGTACCTGGGCCACACGACGCTGCGCCGCGCGCTCACGAAGTCGGCCAACGCGGCCACGGTGCGCGTCAGCCGCTCGCTGGGCGAGGCGAAGGTGATCCAGACCGCGCGCCGCAACGGCATCACGAGCAAGCTCGATCCGAACCCCGCGATCGCGCTCGGCGCCGCGGAGGTGACGCCGCTGGAGCTGGTGAGCGCGTACGCGCCGTTCGCCAACGGCGGCTTCCGCGTCACGCCGCGGCTGGTGACGCGCATCGCCAGCGTCGACGGCGCGGTGCTGTGGACGAGCGAGCCGCAGCGCGCGACGGCGATGGACGCGCGCGACGCGTTCCTCCTGACGTCGATGCTGAAGTCGGTGATCGACGAGGGCACCGGCCGCGCGGTGCGCGACTACGGCGTGCGCGACGCGATGGCGGGGAAGACCGGCACGACGAACGGCGGCACGGACGTCTGGTTCGTGGGCTACACGCCGACGGTGGTCGCGGGCTTCTGGTTCGGCTACGACGAGCCGCGGTCGCTGGGCCGCGACGCGTCGGGCGGCCGGCTGGCGGCGCCGGCGTGGGCGGAGTTCTACGCCAACGGCTGGCGCGAGCGCGGCGGCGACTGGAAGCCGCCCGCGGGGCTGGTGCAGCGCCGCATCGACGCGACCAACGGGCTGCTGGCGAGCGAGTGGT
>CBHYLO010000356.1:0-5279 GCA_966128675.1 uncultured bacterium
GCCTGCTGGCTGGCGCCGCGCGACGCCGCCGGCCAGTCGCGCACCAGCGCGCGCGCCTCGGCCAGCGCGGCGAGCAGCGGCTCCAGCTGCACGACCAGGCGGTCGCGCTCCAGCAGCGCCGCGTCGAGCGCCGGGTCGTCGCCGCGGCCCACCGCGTCCAGCGCCACCAGCAGCTGCGCGCCGAACCGCTCCAGGAGGCGGACGGCGGCCGTCGCCTGCCAGGCGAGGTGGTCGCTGTCCTCGAGCGGGTGCCGCGCCCGCGCGGCGTCGGGGGAGGCCGCCGGGGCGCCGCGCGCCGGCGTCACCAGGCGTGGCCGCCGCTCCGGAGGGAGCGCGGGCACGTCAGGCGCTCCGCGCCGCCATCGGCAGCACGGGGGCGCCGGGCGCCGCGGCCGCGGCGGGGACGCCGCCGGTCGTCGCGCCGCCGCTCACGATCTGCGCGAACGCGTCGCGCAGCTCGTCCATCACGCGCACCACGCCGTCGATCTTCGCCGCGTCGCCCGTGCGGCTCGCCTCGAACAGCTGGCGCAGCGAGAACGCGTACAGCGCGTCCAGGTTCTGCGCGATCGCGCCGCCCTGCTCGAAGTCGAGCGACACGCGCAGCTCGGTGATCATCTCGTTCGCCTTCAGGAGAAGCTCGACGCGGTCCTCGATGCTGCGCGCCTCGATGGCGAGACGCGCGCGCCGCAGCGTGAGCAGGATCTTGTCGAACAGCATCACCACCAGCTGGCCGGGCGACGCCGACTCCAGCTCCGCGTTGCGATAGCGCGCGGCCTGGTTGGCGTAGCCGGCCGGCGCGCGGCCGGCCGCCGCGACGGGACGAGCAGGCAGGCCGGCCGGCGAGGCGAAGCTCTGACGGACGGCGGCGGCGTACGGCGAGGTGGCCGGGAAGCTCATGACGGTGCAGTCCTGCGTGAAGGGCGGCGGCGGGCGGGGCGGCGATCGCTCGGCGCGTCGAGTCGGTCGCGTCTGCGTGTCAGTATCGGCACGCGCCCCGGAGCGCTACACCACCGCGGCGAGGCTCGCGACGCGTCAGAACTTCCGGTCGATGAGCGAGGGCGCGCGCTCCGCGGGCGCCTGCACGCCGCCGCCGCGCGGGCCGTAGCCGCCGCGCACCGAGTCGCCGTCCACCGCCTCGCCGGCGGCGCCGGGCGCGAGGCCCAGCTCCGCCAGCTGCCGGCCGTACGCGTCGCGCCACGCCTCCAGCTGCACCGTCATGTTGTGGATCGCCACCTCGGCCTGCTTCGCCTCGCGCATCAGCGCCTCCATCTCGCGCTGCAGCTCGCGCATCTGGTCGGCCGAGGCGCGGGCCGACGCGTCGCCGACCATCGGCTGCAGGCGCTGCGCGCCCTGCTGCAGCTCCTCGAAGCCCTGCACCGCGACCGCGGTCGCGGCGACGGCGCGGTCGGCGTCGCCGTCGTCGAAGGAGCGCTGCTGCGCCTCCACGGTGCGCGCGTAGCGTCGGTAGGCGGCACGCTGCGCCTCCAACGCGTCGATGGCGGCGCGGTGGGCGAGGGGGTCCAGCTGGCGGGTGGTCGGTGCGCGGAGCATGGGGCCTCCTTGGGGGCCTCCGGCGCGGGCGCGACGTGGGGCGTCGCCTCGCGCGGCCGTGACGGGTCAGCGGGGGGCGGTCAGCTGTCGCTCGACTTGTTGAGTCCCGTGAACTGGGCGGACATCTGCTCGCCCAGCGACTTGAGCGTGCCCAGCGACGCCTCGAAGCGCGCGTACTTGGCGAGGAGCGCCGTGCGCTTCTTGGCGAGCCGGGAGTCGAACTCGTCGATGCGGGCCTGGAGCGTCGCGTTCTGCGTCTGCATCCCCTGCTCGCGCTTGTCGATCTCGCCGGTGAACGTCCCGGTGATGTCGTCCGCGAAGTGGAACGCGGTGCTCATGCGGTCCGACAGCACCGCGCGCACGTCGCCCATGCGCGACGGATAGACGGCGTCGAACTTGGCCCGGTCGAACGTCAGCGTGCCGTCCTTCTGCACCGCCACGCCCAGCGCGCCGAGCGACGTCATGTCGTCGACGACGGCGGTGGGGACGCCCGAGTCGTCGACGCGCGCGGCCGGCGTCAGCACGAGCGTCGAGAGCTGCCCGCGCACGCTGCGCAGCAGCGGGTCGTTCTGCAGCGGGCTGCCGGCGACGCTCTGTCCCTTCACGAACGCCTGCACCTTGTTGTACGCGTCGACGAAGGCCTGCATCGTCGTCGCGCCGGCGTTCGGCTGGCGCTCGACGGTGACGGTGCTCGTCCCCTTCGCGCCGAGCGTCATCGTAACGCCGGGGATGACGTCGGTGATGACGTTGGTGGGGCGCGTGATCGGCGTCGCGCCGCCGTCGAGCGTGAAGGTGGCGTCCGACGCGGGCACCGCCGGCGCGCCGCCGATGCCGAGCGCCGCCACGAGCGCGCCATTCGTATCGTCGTCGACCGCGAACGCGTTCACCTGGCCGGTCTTCTGGCCGGTGAGCACGAGCCGCTGGTCGCTCCCGTCGGCGTTCATCGACAGGATGGACGCCTGGACGCCGGTGCGCGCGGCCTCGGCGTTGATGCGGTCGCGGACCTCGGTCAGCTTCTCGCCGGCGACGAGCGTCACCGGCTTGCCGCCGAGGGTGAGCGTGCCGCCGCTGGCGAGCGTCTGCGAACCGGTCCAGCCGGTGCCGGCGACGGTCTTCTGCGCCGCGGCGAGCGCGGTGACGTTGACCGCGTACGTGCCGCCGATGGCGCCGGTGCCCACGGTCGCCGCGAGCACGCCGCGCCCGGTGGCGTCCGCGCCCACGGCGGAGACGCTGAACGCGTCGAGCGCCTTGCCGTTGCGCAGGCCGTCGGCCGCCGACTGCAGCGACTGCATGGCCTGCCGGAACAGCTCGAGCGCGTCCTTCTTCTTCCCGTTCGCCGTGATGGTGGCCTGCAACCGGGTCGCAGGCCGCTTCTCGGCGGTGATGATCGCGTCCACGACGGAGCTCCAGTCGATGCCGCTGGAGACGCCGGGAATGCTGGTGAGCGAGTCGGCCATGAGGGGTTCCGCGGGAGCGCGGGGCGGGATCGAGACGCGGGGGGCGGATCGGACCCGCGCCGCCCCATCCTAGGACGAGGCGGCGGCGAGAACGACACGCTCCGGGAGCCGCCGATCGGCGGCCCCCGGAGCGCTTGACCAGCGAAGCGCCGGAGGCGCGTCGATCAGCCGCGGAGCAGCTGCAGGATGCCCTGCGTGCCCTGGTTCGCCTGCGACAGCATCGACTGCGCGGCCTGCTGCAGGATGTTGTTCTTGGTGAAGGCCGACATCTCCTTCGCCATGTCGGCGTCGCGGATCGAGGACTCGGCGGCCTGCGTGTTCTGCAGCATCGAGTCGACGTTCTGCGCGGCGTAGTCGACGCGCGACTGCGCGGCACCGAGCTTACCGACGAAGGTGTTCAGCTTCTCCTGCGCCAGGTCGAGGCGGGCCAGCGCGTCCTTCGCGCCGGCGGTCGTCAGGAGCGAGGCGCCCGTCGCGGCCGCACCCGCACCGCTGTTCACGCTGCTCGACAGGTTCTTGATGTCGATGTCGTCGAGCGAGCCGAGGCTGAGCTGGATCGAGTCCGTCGTGTCGTAGGCCGCCGCGCGGGTCGCGAGGTTGCCCGTGGTCTGGCTGGCCGAGGTGCCGACGAGGATGCTCGGGGCGTTGACCGCCGCCGCGTTCACCGTCATGCCGCTGACCGAGAAGGTCGCGCCGTCGAGCGAGTTGGCGACCGCCGCCGAGCCGGCCGAGTAGCCGCTGACGTCGAAGGTGTCGCTGTTCGCCGAGCTGTTCGACGCGGCGACCAGCGGAGCAGCGCCGGCGACCGTGATCGAGCCGCCCTCGGCCGACATCGCGGTGCCGCCGTTGCGGGTCACGAAGCTCGCGTCGACCGCGATGTCGATCCCCAGCGAGCCGAAGCTCAGCGTCTGCGCGCCGTCGGCGATGCCGGTCAGCGTCTGCGTGTTCGTGCCGTCGCTGAGGGTGACCTCGCCGTCCGCGCCGGCGGTCATCGTGTACGTCCCGTTGACCGTCGTGCTGCTCGAGGTCGCGCCGGTGACGCCACCCGCCGTGGCCGTCGCGTCCTCCGTCGCCGTGCCGTTCGCCGCCGGCGTGCCGGACGACGCCGCCGTGAAGCCCGACAGGCTGACGACCAAGCCGTTGTCGAAGGTGGCCGAGGCCGCGCCGCCGCTGACCGTGGCCGTCGTCGTCGCGAGCTTCGCCGCGCCGGCGCCCGTGCTCCACAGCTCCAGCTTGCCCGCGTCCGCGCCCGAGCCGTCACGCAGCTCGTAGCTCGCGTTCGAGCCCGACATGCCGGCCGGCAGCGTCGTGACGCCGGACACCGTGCTGTCGGAGAAGTTGCCCGCCGTGCCGGTCGCCGCCGCCGTGCCGGCCGAGCCGGCCGCGTACGAGCCGCTCGTGTTGATCTCGATGCCGGCCGAGGCGAAGGTGATCTTGCCGCCCGACGGGGTCGTGCTCGCCGTCGACGTCGCGCCGCCCGGGCCCGTCAGCGTCATCGTGTTGCCGCTGACCGAGATCGAGTAGCTGCCGTTCGCCGCGTTCGTCGCGCCGCTCGAGGCCGCGATGCCGGCCGCCGCCAGCGAGGCCGTCTGGCCCGCCGTCGCGCCGCTCAGCGCCGCCGTACCCGCGGCCGCCGTCGTCGCCGCCGAGCCGTTGAGGCTCGTGAGGACGTTGGTGCCCTGGTACTTGGTGCCGGTGATCAGGCGGTCGGCCTCCTTGTACAGCGCGTTCCACTCGTCCTGCAGCTTCGTGCCCTGGCCGCCGATGTTCGCCGAGGCGCCCTGCGACGCCAGCTCGCGCATGCGGTCGAAGATGTTGCCGAGCGTGCCCGCCGCGCCGTCGGCGATCTGGAGCATCGCGCTCGCCTGGGCGGCGTTCTTCTGCGCCTGGCCGAGGGTCTTCGCGTCCGCGCGCAGCTGGTTCGCGATCGCGAGGCCGGCCGCGTCGTCCGCCGCGCGGTTGATCCGGAAGCCGGACGACAGCTTCTGGATCGAGCGCTCGGTGTTCTGCGCGTTGACGCGCATGTAGCCGAGGGCGCTGTTGGCGGCGGTGTTCGTCTGGATCTTCATGGCCTGTAACTCCCTTTACAGTTTGGAGGAGCGTCCGTGCTCCCGATGGTCTGTCGTGGCCGAAGTGGCCGCGTGCCCTGATGTATCGGCGGCGGCCGGAAAAACTTGAGCGGGGCGCCCCCCGAACCCCTCGCCGCCCCCCCGGCCGCCGTACCCACCCCCCCCCCCCCCCACGGAGAACAGCGGCGGCACCAGGGAGCGG
>CBHYLO010000357.1:0-5259 GCA_966128675.1 uncultured bacterium
GGCGGCGCGGCGCAGGCGGTCCCCCCGCTGCGCGTGCGCACCGCGCGGCGCGGCGGCGACGAGCCCCGCCGCGAGCAGCGCCGCGGCGAGCGTCGTGTGGCGGCGCACGGTCAGGCCTCGCGGCGGCGACGGCGCGCGACCACGCCGACGGCCGCCAGCCCGCCGCCCAGCAGCGCGAACGTCGCCGGCTCGGGCGTCGTCGTCACGGGCGCGGCGCCCGCGCCGAACGCGACGTTGTCCATCCGCACGCCCACGGCGTCGTTGCTGCCGCCCGAGAAGTGCACGCGGCCGATGCCCGCCTCGTGCTGCCAGCCGACGAACTGCCCGGGCGTGGGCGTCAGCGTCGTCGAGCCGATGAGCTGCCCGCCGAGGTCGAACACCGAGATCGTGGTCGCGATCGGCTGGCTCCAGAAGACGAACAGGTCCACGCCGAACGCGCGCGTGGGCGCCGTGAACGTGAGGTCCTGCTCGCGGTGCGTGCCGCCGTACACCGTGCTCGTGTTGCCGTAGGTGCCCCAGCCCGCGGGCGCGAACCAGTGGCCGTTGTTCGCGTTCGAGAACGCGATGCCCGGCTCGATGAGGCCCGTGCCGCGGTTCGGCATGTTCGTCGCGCTCGTGAGCGCGGTGATCGTGCCGGCCTGCCCGTTGGACGTGCTCGTCGAGTAGACGCCGCGCGCCGGATCGGTCACGTCGTCGAACGTCTCGACGCGCATCGTGGCGCCGAGGATGGTGGCGAGGTCGGTGCGCGTGGCGATCTGCTGCGCGTGCGCGGCGGGCACGCCCGCGAGGGCGAGGAGCGCCGCGGCGGCGCTGGAGAGGTAGACGGTCGGTCGCATGGATCGGATGTCGTGATGGGGAGTCGCGTCGCTCACTCGGCGCCGAGGACGCCGCAGGCGATGCGCGCGCCGCTGTTGCCGGGGCCCTGCGGGCCCGCGTTCGTGCGACGGTCGTCCTCGTTCGCGTGCAGCACGAGCGCGCTGCCGTCGGCGTCCTGCAGCTGCGCGAGCGCGAACTGCTCGACGGTGGCGCTCAGCTGCCCCACGCCCGCCGCGTTGACGGCCAGGTTCGGCAGGTCGCCCGCGTGGAAGCCGGCCGGGTTGAGGTGGCCGTGCTCGCGCGCGGTGGGGTTGTGGTGCCCACCCGCCGACGTGAACGCCGGCGCGACGCAGCTGCCGACCGCGTGCAGGTGCAGCCCGTGCAGCCCGGGCGTCACGCCCTGCACGTGCACGGTGAGGTGCACCGCGCCGGTGGCGTCCTCGGTGAGGCGCGCGGTGCCGATCGCGGCGCCGGCGGCATCGTGCAGCGCGGCCGTCAGCTGCGTGGCGGCACGCGGCGCGCGCGCCGCCGTGGCGAGCGGGCGCGGCGCGAGGGTGGACTCGTCGGCGCGGCAGCCGGCGAGGAGCGCCGCCGCGACGGTGGCGCGGGCGAGCGCGGTGGCGAGCGAAGTGGCGAGACGGGACATGGCGCGGGTCGTCGATGGGAGGCCGGCTCCCGTCCGCGCATCGTCGCGACACGACGGGACGGCCGGCGCACCCATGGTACGACCGCCCGTCCGCGCCCCGCATGATTGGAACTGCTCATCTTCGGCCCGCGCCCGCGGTGGGCGCGTCCGACGGTCGGCGCGCGCGCGGCCCGCGACCGGCGCGCGACCGGCGCGCTCAGCGCATCGTCAACGCGCGCGCGTGAGCGTGCTGTCGGCCGGGAGGGTGGCGGGCGTGCCCGGCGACGCCGACGTCGGCACCGCGCGCGCCAGCCGCAGCACGCCGCGCGTGTGCGCGAACGCGCCCGCGACGCCGAGGGCGACGATGAGCAGCGCCACGCGCAGGATCAGCCGGAGGTCCGGCGGCATGCGCGTCGGCTCGGTGAGCGGGGCCGTGGACCGCACGCGCGTCCGGTAGGGACGCCACGCGCCGCACGACGTGCACAGGTAGGCGCCAGGCGGCAGCTTCGCGCCGCAGTCGGGGCAGGGCCTGCCGCCCGCCGCTCGCGCTCCAGTCCTGTCCATGTGTCCTCCCTCCCGGGCCTCCTGCCGCCCGACGCCGCGGCCGGCCGCCGGCGGGAATGCCGGCGCCGGCGCATGATCGGCGTCGGACGCCCGGCGGCGTGTGACCCACGCCGCACGCGCCGCGAGATCGCCCGGGCCTATCGAGGCTATCGAACGCCGGGACCGCGACTTGTCAACGGGGTCTCAGCCCGGCGACCACCGGAGGCGGAAGGCGGCGACGTCCCGCACGAGCGCCTCGAAGGCGTCGTCGGGCATGCCCGCGCACACGTGGCGCAGCCGCGCGGCGGCCTCGCGCCGGAGCAGGGCGAGCCGCGGATCGTCGGCGGCGACGGCGTACGGCGGGCGCGACGTCCAGGCGCGACCCGGCTGGCCCGCCCGCGGCGCCGGCACGGAGCGCTCGCCCGTCACCCAGAGCCTGAAGCGCGCGCCGCGCCGCTCCCCTCCCCGCCGCATCGTGTCCGTGCCCATGTCATCCCCCATTGGTGCCGTCGGGACCGCGACCGCGCACGCTCGCGCTCGCCACGCTCCATCACATGGTATGCGGTCCGGCCCGCCACGCACGCCCACGGCGGCGGGAACGTCACGCGCCGGGTGATCGTCGTCACGGGCCCGCACACGTCGCGGGTCAACTGCGGCGCGGCGGCCACACAGCCGGCCGCGGCGTGGCCCGCCGTCCACACGACCGCCGCCACGCTCGCCGGCCCCTTCCGCACGCCGTAGACTCTCAGGGTGCATCGTGGGCGCGCCCATCGCGCGCGTGGTCCCCCCGCGGCGTCCGAGGTGCGACGATGAGCGCGTGGAATCCGCCGGTCGTGTGCGCCGCGTCTCTCGCGCTGCTGGTGCTCGCCGCCCGAGACGCCGGCGCCCAGCCGGACAGCGCGCGCGCCGCGGGCGGCGCCTGCGACGGCCGGCGCATCGGCGCCGTCGACGTGACGACGCAGCCCCCCACCCTCGTCACGCGCACGCGGTCGCCGCTCGGGCGCGCGGTGCTGCACGCGCTCTTCCAGTCGGCCACGACGCGCGACGACGTGGTGCGCGCCTTCCTCGTCGCCCGCCCCGGCGACGCGTGCGACGACGCGCTGCTGCGCGAGAGCGCGCGCGTGCTGCGCACGCAGGGCTTCCTCGCGAACGTGCGCGTGGCCGCGGCGCCCGACACCGGCGGCACCGCGCGCCTCGCCGTCGAGACGGTGGACGAGATCCCGCTCGTGATCGGCGGCGGCTGGCGCGGCGGGCCCTCCGCGCTCACCCTCGGCAACGCCAACGTGCTGGGCTACGGGCTGTCGGTGGTGGGCGGGTGGCGCGACGGCGACCCGTACCGCGACGGCGCGCTGCTGCGCCTGCGCAAGCATGCGCTGTTCGGCCGCCCGCTGATCCTCGACCTGCTGGCGGCGCGCGACCCGCTCGGCGACCGCTTCGCGACGTCGCTGGCGCGCCCGTTCCTCACCGACCTGCAGCGCGTCGGCTGGCACGTCGGCCTGGAGAACGGCACGGCGTACCGCGGCTTCGCGCGCCGCGACGCGCCCACCGCCGCGCTCGCGCTCGATCGGCGCAGCTTCGTCGCCGGCGGCGTCGCGCGCGTCGGCGGGCGCGGGCTGGGCGCGTTCGCGGGGCCGCTGCTGACGTACGATCGCTCGCGTCCGGCCGCCGAGGGCGTCGCGCTCACCGACTCCGGCGTCGCGCCGCTGGCGGACGACCCGCTCGGCGGCCGCTACCCGCCCTACGCGGTGGCGCGCGTGGGCGCCGCGCTCGGCGTCCGCCTGCTGGACTTCACGATCGCGCGCGGCTTCGACGCGCTGCTGGCCGAGCAGGACGTCGCGCGCGGGGTGCAGACGGCGCTGGTGGTCGCGCGCGGCGTGCGCGCGTTCGGCGGCGACGAGTCGGACCACGCGCTCGCCACCGACGTGTACGCGGGCGCCGGCACCGCGCGCTCGTTCGTCGGGCTGCGCCTGATCGGCGAGGGGCGGCGCGCGCCGGGCCGCGCGCGGTGGGAGGACGTCGTCGCCAGCGGGCGCGCCGCGTGGTACCTGAAGGCGTCGGCGAGCCGCACGCTGGTGACGAGCGCGGAGCTCTCGGGCGCGTGGCGCGAGCGGCTGCCGGTGCAGCTCGCGCTGGGCGACCGCAACGCGGGCGTGCGCGGCTACCGCGGCGCGTGGCTGGCGGGCGGGCGGCGCGCGGTCGTGCGCGTCGAGAGCCGGCGCGCGATCGGCGGCATCGGCCGCTACGCGCACTGGGGCGTGGCGACGTTCGCGGACGCCGGCCGCACCTGGTCGGGCGACGTGCCGTACGGCGTCACGACGGTGGCGCGCGGGAGCGTCGGCGCGGGGCTCCTGCTGGCCGTGCCGCCGACCTCGCGCCGGCTGCTGCGCATGGACCTCGCGGTGCCCGTGACGCCCGACGCGCCGCGCCGCTACCGGCTGCTCTTCACGACGACGAGCGCGGCGCGCGCGTTCTGGCGGGACCCCGATGACGTGAGTCGAGCGCGCGCGATCAACCTGCCGGCGTCGTTGCTCGGGCTCCCGTGAGCGCGGGCGCGGGCGCGGGCGGAGGACGGAGAAGCGGAGGACGGAACGGCGGAAGCCGATGACGCGTGAGACGGAAAGGCGGACCCTCGGCTTGAAGCTTCAAGCTCGAAGGGTCCGCTGTATCGTCTCACGCCGTTTCGTCCTCCGCTTCACCGTCCTCCGCCGTTCCGTCCTCCGCAGTCACGGCGTATCGCCGAGCGTTGCCCTATTCGTCCGGTACGGCGCGTAGCTGGATCCCCAGTCGACGCCGACGACGTCGAACCACACGCGCGCCCCGTCGACGTGCACGACGAGGAAGTGGTACGGGTTGTCGCCCGGGTTCGGGCCCGGCCGCACGAGGTGCTGCACGCGCGACGAGTCCGCGCCGCTGGCCGCGACGTAGGCGCGGAGGTCCGGCTCGCCCTGGTACGCGTACAGCGGCGCGCCGCCGCCGCCGCTCACGATCTGGTCCATCCGGCGGCGCTGCCCGCTCGCATCCTTGTAGCGCTCGACGTAGTGCTCGAAGAGGTGCTCGTGGCCCGTGTACAGCAGCGTCACGCCGTACCGGCGGAAGAGCGGCATGTAGCGCGCGCGCACCGCGGCGGTCGGCCGCTCGACGATCGCGCCGCCGTGCGGCCCCGACGAGAACGCGGGATGGTGGAAGAACGCGACGACGTGCTGCCAGCGCTTCCGGTCGAGCCCCTTGAGCTGCGCCTCCACCCACGCGTACTGCGTCGAGTCCTCGGCGATGTT
>CBHYLO010000358.1:0-5252 GCA_966128675.1 uncultured bacterium
GGTTGGTGGGTTGTCCTGGGGGGGGGCGGGGGCGGGCCGCCCCCGCCCCCTCCTCCCTTCCGGGCGTGACGACTCCCGCACCCGCTCCGCACGCCGTCGACGCGCCCGCCCCGGCGTTCGCGCCGTACACGCCGGACTCGCAGGCCCCCGCCGCGCGCCCGCCGGCGGCGGACGACGCCTGGCCGCTCGCGCCGCGCCTCGCCTTCCGCTTCGCCTGCGCGTGGCTCGTGCTCGTCATCGCGCCCTGGCCGATCGGCGTCCTGCCGGGCACGGAGACGCTCGGCCAGTGGTGGAGCGCGGCGCTCGCGCCCGGCCTGCAGTGGGTCGGCGCGCACGTGCTGCACACCGCCGCCCCGGCCGTCGACCACCCGAACGGCGCCGGCGACAAGACGGTCGCGTGGGTGTTCGTGTTCTGCGCGACCGTGCTCGCGGCGCTCGTCGCCGGCGCGTGGTCCCTGGCCGCGCGGCGCGCGCCGCACCACCGGCTCGCGCACGACCGCCTGCGCACCTACGTGCGCTGGTACCTGGGCGCGACGATGATCGGGTACGGGATGTTCAAGGTCATCAAGGCGCAGTTCCCCGACCCGGCCCTGTTCCGGTACGTCGAGCCGTACGGCGAGTTCTCGCCGATGAGCGTCCTGTGGACGATGATGGGACACTCGCACGCGTACAACGTGTTCGCGGGGCTGGCGGAGGCCGTCGGCGGCGTGCTGCTCTTCTGGCGGCGCACCACCACGCTCGGCGCGCTGGTGCTGGCGGGCGCGCTCGCCAACGTCGTCGCGCTGAACTACACGTACGACGTCACGGTCAAGCTGTACTCGACGCAGCTGCTGCTGATGGCCGGCTTCCTCGCGCTGCCCGACGCGCGGCGCCTGTGGGACGTGCTCGTGCTGCACCGCGCGGTCGGCGCGGTCCCGCTGGGCGCCACGGCCACCACGCCGCTCGCGCGGCGCGCGCGACTCGTGGTCCGGCCGCTGGCGATGGCGGCGCTCGTCGGCGGCCCGTCGTGGCAGGCGTGGCGGCAGTGGGGCGCCTTCCAGGCCGCCGGCTCGCCGCACGCCGGCATCTACGAGGTCGAGGAGTTCGTGCGGAACGGCGTCGTCCATCCGCCGCTGGCCACGGACACCGTGCGCTGGCGCCGCCTGGTGGTCGAGCGCCGCGGGCGCGTCTCCGTCCAGATGATGAGCGACTCGCTGCGGCGCTTTCGCCAGCCGGGCGCGGACGGGGTACCACGCCTGACCTTCGAGTCGGGCGACCGCCCCGCCGTGCGGGCCGTGCTGGACGTGACGGCGGACGGGCCGCTCGGCGGGCTGCGGATGGCCGGGACGTTCGGCCGCGACTCGCTGCGGCTCCGGCTCCGCCGCATCGACCCCGAGCAGTTCCCCCTGCGCCGCCGTGGCTTCCGGTGGGTGCAGGACGACAACTTCCAGCGCTGACATGTCCTCCGGCCCCGCCCCGATCCTCCTCTACGACGGCGACTGCGGCTTCTGCGCCCGCAGCGTGCGCTTCGTGCTATCGCGGGAGGGGCGCGACCGGTCGCTCCGCTTCGCCACGCTCCAGGGGTCGGTCGGCGCGGCGGCCCGCCAGGCCCGCCCGGAGCTCGCCCGCATCGACTCGGTGCTGTGGATCGAGCCGGGCGCCGACGGCGGGATCGCCCGGGTGCTGGTCCGGTCGGACGCGGCCCTCCGGACCCTGGCCTACCTGGGCGGCGGCTGGCGGGTCCTGGCCGCCCTGGGCCGGCTGGCCCCGCGCGGGCTGCGGGACGCCGTCTACGACCTGATCGCCCGACACCGGCTGCGGCTGGCGGGGCGGGCGGACCCCTCCTGCCTGCTGCCCACGCCCGAGCAGCGGGCCCGGTTCGTGGACGGGCTGGGCGGCCCAGTGGAGATTCCCGCCCGGACCGGCTAGGTTCCGTGGCTGCGTCCGGGGTCAGCTCCGCGCGCGCCATCACCGCCGCGCCCTCGGGCGCGTGCCCGGAGCCGGTCGGCATCGGCTCCTCGGAAGGACCCCTCGCCACACCGCGCGATGAAGCCCGACATCCATCCCCTCTACCACCCCGTGGTCTTCAAGGACCTCTCGAACGGTCAGCTCATCGTGACCCGTTCGACGATGACGTCCGAGCAGAAGATCACGCTGAGCGACGGCCAGCAGTACCCGGTCGTGCCGCTCGAGATCACGAACATGTCGCACCCGTTCTTCACCGGCGAGCAGCGCCTGGTGGACACGCAGGGTCGCGTCGACAAGTTCAAGAAGCGCTACGCGCGCTGATCGCACACCGACGCGCCGCGCGGGCTCGCCCCGCCGCGACCGTTCCGACGCCCCGCCGCCCTCCGTGGACGGCGGGGCGTCGTGCGTTCGGACTGCGGGCTGCGGGCTGCGGATTCCCGGCCCCTCGGGACGCGCCGTCGTTCAGACCCGCAGTCCGCAGTCCGCAGTCCGCAGCCGGCCGTCTAGATTCTCCCGCATGACGCTCCCCACCCGCCTCCGCCGAGTGGTCGCCGCCGCGCTGGTGCTGGTCGCGGCCGCCTGTCAGATGACGCACGACTGGCACGGCAGCCCGGTCGACCCGCCCGCGCCGGCGCCCGCGCTCGCGCTGACGGCCGGCGGCGGGCGCGCGTTCGACCTCGCGCAGGAGCGCGGCAAGGTGGTGCTCGTGTTCTTCGGCTACACGCGCTGCCCCGACGTCTGCCCCACCACCCTCGCCGACTGGTCCAGGGCGCGGCGCCTCCTCGGCGCCGACACGGCGAACGTCCGCTGGGTGTTCGTGTCGGTCGACCCCGAGCGCGATCCGCCCGACTCCGCGGCCGCCTACGCGCGCCGCTTCGATCCCGCGTTCGTGGGGCTGAGCGGGACGCCGGCGCAGCTGGAGGCGGTGCGCGCCGCGTGGGGCGTCGCCGCGGTGCCCGAGACGCCCGAGGCCGACCCGCACGCCGCGCACGGCGCGGGACAGGCCGCGCCCATGACGATGGTCTCGCACACGCCGCGGACCTTCGTCGTGGACGGCGAGGGGCGGCTGCGCCTCCTGTTCGATCCGCAGAGCCGGCCCGAGGGGATCGCGGCGGACGTGCGTGCGCTCATGTGAGCGTCGAGCGGTGAGCGGCGAGCGGCGAGCGTCGAGCGGGTCCGGTGCGAGGGGAGTATTCCACCGCCGCCGCCCCTCGACGCTCGCCGCCATGCGCTCGCCGCTAGCTCTTCCTCAGCCGCACGCCGCCCGACCCCGTCTCGATCGCGATCCGCCCGCGCCCGTCGCCCAGGCGCCCGGTGAGCCGGTCGCGCTCGCGATGCGTGACGCTGATCGGCAGCTCGCTGTCGATGCCGCCGCTCCCGCTGTCGATGTCGAGCGTCGCGCCGAACGCCGCCGGCAGCCGCAGCGTCACCGTGCCCGACCCGGCGTCGATGCGCACGTCCTCCGCGCCGACCAGCAGGCCGAGGTCCACGTCGCCGCTGCCGCTGTCCAGGCGCAGCGTCCGCGCGCGCACCGCGTCCAGCCGCGTGCCGCCCGAGCCGACGTCGAGGTCCAGCCGCTCGGCGTCCACGTCGGTGCCGCGCAGCGTGCCCGAGCCCGCGTCCACGCGCAGCGCGTTCGCCTTCACGCGCGTCACGTCCACGCGCCCCGAGCCCGCGTCGAGGTCGATGTCGCCCTGCGCGTCGGCCACGCGCACGGGCCCCGAGCCGGCGTCCACGCGCAGCCGGCCGCGCGTCCGCTCGCTCGTCAGCGACGCGGCGTGCACGTCCACCGACAGGTCGCCGTCGACGTTGCTGACGGTCGCCTCACCCGCCAGCAGGTGCACCGCGACGCGCCGCCCCGCGGGCACGGTCACCGTGACGTCCGCCCACGTCTCCGCCCCGCGCCCGTCGCCGCGGATCTCGATGCCGTCCGAGCTGCCGCGCGAGAAGACGTGCGTGGCGAGGAAGCCGCCGCGCGTGGCCTCGCCGCCGAAGGTGCCGTCGCGCCGCAGCTCCGCGCGCACGACGTCGCCGCGCCCCATCCCCGGATAGACGACGCGCGGCGCGCGCGTGAACACGCGCAGCGTCTCGCGGCCGTTCACGGTGCCCTGGTCGACGAGCGTCTGGTCGGCGTCGCGCCCGCGGCGCGTGACCTCGACGGCGACGTCGCCGCCGGTGCCCGCGACGACGCGCAGCCGGCCGACGACGTGGTAGACCACCGGGTCGTCGCCGCGCAGGACGCGGCGCTCGGGCTCCTGCGCGCGCGGGGCGCGAGCCGGGACGACGACGAGGGCCGCAACCACCAGCGGCGCGAGCAGCGGCAAGAGGGGTGACGATCGGCGCATGGCGGGCTCCGGGCGGGAGGGACCGAGCGGGCGCACGGGTCCCACGATAACGCGCTCCGTACGCCGCGCCAGCGTGGGAGGATTCGTGCGTCGCGGCGGCCGGGTTAGCTTGCGCGGCCGATGTCCGACCTCGCTCCCGCCCTCTCCCCGTCCCCGCCGTCGTCCACGTCGCTGGACGACGCGCTGTCGCACGAGCTCGCGACGCTCGACGCCGCCGGCCTGCGGCGCCGGCTGCGGCCGCTGACGCGCGTCGCGGGCGCCGAGCTGCGCGCGGCGGACGGCGCGATGCTCGTCGACTTCGCGTCGAACGACTACCTGGGGCTCGCCGCCGATCCGCGCCCCGCCGCCGCCGCGGCCGAGCTGCTCGCGCGCCAGGGGCTCGGCGCCGGCGCGGCGCGGCTGATCTCGGGCGACCATCCCGCGCACCACGCGCTGGAGGACGCGCTCGCCGCGCTCAAGGGAACGCCGCGCGCGCTGCTCTTCGCCAGCGGCTGGGCCGCGAACGCCGGCGCGCTGCCCGCGCTCGCCGGGCGCGAGGACGCCATCTACGCCGACGCGCTGAACCACGCCTCGCTGATCGACGGCGCGCGGCTGTCGCGCGCGACGGTGCGCGTCTTCCCGCACGGCGACCTCGCCGCGCTCGAGGGCATGCTGCACGAGGACGCCGCGCGCTTCCGCCGCCGCTGGATCGTCGTCGAGGGCGTGTACTCGATGGACGGCGACCTGTGCCCGCTCGACGCGCTGGCGGCGATCGCGCGCGCGCACGGCGCGTTCACCTACGTCGACGACGCGCACGCGACGGGCGTGCTCGGGCCCGACGGACGCGGCAGCGCGGCGCACTGGGGCGTCACCGTCGACGTCACGGTCGGCACGCTCGGCAAGGCGCTCGGCACCGCGGGCGCGTTCGTCGCGGGGAGCGCGGCGCTGTGCGACCTGCTGCTGCACCGCGCGCGCTCGTTC
>CBHYLO010000359.1:0-5250 GCA_966128675.1 uncultured bacterium
GGGGTGTGGGACAACCGGGGGGGGGGGCCCGCCGCGCCGACGATCGGGCCCCCCAGCAGCCAGGGGTGCGCGCGGGGGAGCGTGAGCCCGCGCGCGTCGCCCAGCAGCCAGCCGCCGGCCGCGGCGATCGCGCCCGCGCCGGCGAGGCCGCCCGCGACGCCCGCGCCGACCAGCGCCGCGACGAGCCGGGCGCGCTCGCGCTCGATGAGGGAGAGGACGGTCATGGAACCCGGCTGGTGACGGCGTAGACGAACAGGTTCACGCCCATGCGGAGCGCCTGCTCGTGCACCTCCGGCGGGTCGTTCGGATACGTGCCGACGTCCTCCCAGCCGTTGCCGAGATCGGACTCGTACGTGTAGTAGACCGCGAGCCGGTCGCCGACGAAGATGCCGTAGCCCTTGGGCGGCTTGCCGTCGTGCTGGTGCACCTTCGGCAGCCCCTTCGGGAAGTCGTAGACGAGGTGGTAGATCGGGTGCGACAGCGGCACCTCCACCAGCGGCCGGTCGGGGAAGACGCGGCCGAGGAGCTTCCGGAAGCTCTCGTCGAGGCCGTAGTTGTCGTCCGCGTGCAGGAAGCCGCCGCGCAGGATGTACTCGCGCAGGCGCGCCACCTCGGCGTCGCTCAGCGTGATCGCGCCGTGCCCCGTGAGGTGCAGGTACGGGTAGTCCCACAGCTGGTCGTCCGTGAGCCGCACCTTCGCCTCGGTGCGCTCGGGGCGCAGCGTGGTGCGCTCGCGGATGGCCGTCAGCAGGTTGGGGAGGCTCGACGGGTTCGCGTACCAGTCGCCGCCGCCGTCGTACTGCAGGCGGGCGATGGTGAGGCGCGGGATGCGGAGCGCCGTCGCCTGCGGTGCCGCCTCGTGTGCCGGCGCGGCATCGGCACGCGCGACGAGCGCGCCGGCCGCGGCCAGCGCGCCCGCGAGGGCGAGCGCGATCGGACGCGCGCTAAGACGTCCGCGGCGCGTGCTCCTTCCCGTCATTCCGTCTCGCTCCCCGAACCTGAGGTCTGATCGCGGCCTGCCGCCGCGCGGCCCTCCGCATCGCGGCCCTCGGCCGCCAGGCGGTAGGCCTCGTTGCGGGGCAGCCCGAACTCCTCGGCCAGCGCGCGCGCGACGTCGCGGCTGGTCGCTCCCGCGTCGTGCAGGGCGCGGGCCCTGGCCTGCACCGCCGCCGGATCGGCGGCCGCGCCGTCGTCCGCGGGGCGGCCGCCGATCACCAGCACGACCTCGCCCCGCACCGCCGCGTCCGCGTAGTACGCAGCCAGGTCCCCGAGCGTTCCGCGGCGCACCTCCTCGAACTGCTTCGTGAGCTCGCGCGCCACTGCCGCCGGCCGCGCCGCCCCGCACCGCTCGGCCAGCTCGGCCAGCGTGTCGCCCACGCGCCCGGGCGCCTCGTACAGCACGCCGGTGTACGGCGACGCGGCGACGGCGGCGACCGCCTCCTTCCGCTCGCGCCCCTTCCGCGCCAGGAAGCCGTGGAAGGTGAAGCGCGTGGCGTCGAGCCCGGAGGCCACGAGCGCCGCCAGCAGCGCCGACGCGCCGGGCACGGGGACGACCGGGACGCCGGCGTCGAGCGCCGCCTGCACCAGGCGCGCGCCGGGGTCGGAGAGGAGCGGCGTCCCGGCGTCCGACACCATCGCCATCGACTCGCCGGCCGACAGCCGCGCGACCAGCCCGGGCGTCGCGCGCGCCTCGTTGTGCTCGTGGTAGGCCTGCGCCGGCACCTGCGAGCCGACGTGGTCGAGGAGGCGGCGCGAGTGGCGCGTGTCCTCGCAGAGCACGACGTCCACAGTGCGGAGCACCTCCGACGCGCGCGCGGTGAGGTCCCCCAGGTTGCCGATGGGCGTGCTGACGACGTAGAGCGTGCCGGACATGCGGCGCAAGCTACCACGCGGGGCGCGACGCAGCGCGCGCGTGGGGTGGGCCGCGTCACGGGCGGGACGGAACGCGAACGGGGCGGGCCCTTCCTTGCACGGACCCGCCCCGTCGCCTCGGGAATGCCCGATCAGGCGTGCTGCTTGAACTTGCCCTCGAGCACCGTGCGCGGCACCGCGCCGACGACGGTGTCCACCAGCTTGCCGTCCTTGAAGAACAGGATCTGGGGGATCGAGCGGATGTTGAACTTGGTGGCCGTCCGCTGGTTCGTGTCGACGTCCAGCTTCAGCACCTTCGCCTTCCCCTCGTACTCCGCGGCGAGCTGCTCGACGATCGGCGCGACCATGCGGCACGGGCCGCACCACGTCGCCCAGAAGTCCACCACGGCCAGCCCCTCGTGCTTCTCGACCTCGGACTCGAAGTCCGCGTCGGTCACCGCGATCGCGTTCGCCATCTGATCCTCCACGGGCGGGGTGCGACCCCGCGCGCGTCATGTGTAAGTTGTGCCGCTCCAGCCCCTTCCGTTCCGAGCCGGAGCCCACGCCCATGTCCGACCTGCCCCCCTCCCGCCGAGGCACCCGCATCGCCCACATCGGCATCGCCGTGCAGGGCCTCGACGAGATCCTCCCGTTCTACCGCGACGTCCTCGGGATGCCCGAGGTGCCGCTGGACGACGCGGACGGGGCCCGGATCGCCGGGCTCGCCGCGGGGGAGTCGCTCGTCGAGCTGCTGGAGCCCGCCCAGCCGGAGTCGCCGATCGGCAAGTTCATCGCCAAGCGGGGCCCCGGCATCCACCACGTCTGCTTCGCGGTCGACGACCTGGACGGCGCACTCGCGCGCTGCCGGGCCGCCGGCGTGCGGCTCATCGACGAGGTGCCGCGGCTGGGCGCGGAGGGCAAGCGGATCGCCTTCCTGCACCCGAGTGCGACCGCGGGCGTGCTGGTCGAGCTGACCGAATACTAGTCGGCGCGCCAAGGGTCCCGGCCTGCCGGGCGCGGCCGTCGGGTCAGCGGGCGCCGGGCGGGACGGGGCGGCAGAAGTCCGCCAGCGCGTTGATGTCGAACTGCTCGACGAACCAGCGCCCGCCCGGCCCCGGCACGACCGAGAAGCGGGTGCGGCGGGTCAGCTCGCGCTGCTTGAGCTCGACCTGGACGGCGCGGCCGGCGCCCACGCCCGGGAGGTTCTCGACGATGCGGGCGCTGTCGTGCGTCAGGTAGCAGGCGAGCGCGCGCATCCGCTTCTCGACCGCGTCGGCCGGCTCGCGCTCGGTGATCGGGCCGCTGGCGGTGCCGAAGAGCTGCGCCATGGCCGACACCTCGGTCGCCCGCGCCGCCTCCAGGAACCGCTCCACGGCGGCACTCGGCGTCCCCGCCCCGGGGCCGGCCTGCGCGACCGGCCCCGCGGACGGCGCTGGCGCGGCGCTCCGGCAGGCGGGCAGTCCGACGGTGGCGACGACGACCAGCACCGAGCCGACTATCTTTCGCACGCGCATCTCCTCTTCGGGTTCGTGGTCCCGCAAAGCTAGCAGCCCCCGCTCGCGGGCGACGGACTCGCCCGGGTACCCGCACCCGCCGGCCGCCTCCACATGCCAGACGCCCTCCCCGCCGCCGACGGCACAGTGCCGCGCGTCCGTGCCCCGCACCAGCGCCTGTACGTCAACATCGACCACGTCGCCACCGTGCGGCAGGCGCGCCGCGCGAACGAGCCCGACCCGGTGGCGGCCGCCCTCCTGTGCGAGGCGGCCGGCGCCGACGGCATCACCGCCCACCTGCGCGAGGACCGGCGCCACATCCAGGACGCCGACGTCGACGCGATCGCCGCGTCCATCCGGACGGTGCTGAACCTGGAGATGGCGTGCACCCACGAGATGGTGGGGATCGCCCTCCGCCTGCGCCCCCACGAGGTCACCCTGGTGCCCGAGAAGCGCACCGAGGTGACGACCGAGGGGGGCCTCGACGTGACGGCGGACCCCAAGGGGCTGGGCCGGGCGATCGCGGAGATGAAACGCGCGGGCATCCGTACGAGTCTGTTCATCGATCCGGACGCGGAGATGGTCCGTCGGTCGGCCGACCTGGGCACCGACGCGATCGAGCTCCACACCGGGACCTACGCGCACCACCCGGGCGATCCGGCCCCGCTGGCGGCGCTCGACGCGGCCGCCGCCCTGGCGGTCCGCCTCGGGATGTCGGCCCACGCGGGGCACGGGCTCACGGTGGCGAACGTCGGCCCGGTGGCCGCCATCCCGGAGCTGGAGGAGCTGAACATCGGCCACTCCATCGTCAGTCGCGCGCTCTTCGTCGGGCTCGAGGCGAGCGTGCGCGAGATCCGGGCGGCGATGGACGCCGCGCGGCGCTAGCGCCCGACCGCACGACCCCTCCGCGCGACCGCACGTCCCCCTCCGGCTCCCCTTCCCGCCCCGCGCGCCACGCATGACGGACCCCCGCGGCATCGTCGACTTCTTCGCCCTCGAGGCCGGCGAGTACCTCGAACGGATGGACGCCTGGCTCGCCGGCGCCGCCGGCGCCGCCTTCGGCGGCCCGCCGGACGCCGAGCCGTTCGTGCGCAGCGCGCGCGCCCTGCGGGGCGCGGCGACCATGGCCCGCCAGCCCGACCTCGCCGCGCTGGCCGAGGCGCTGGGGCGCGTGGGCACGGCGGTGCAGCAGGGCCGCCTGTCGTGGAATGCCGGCGCCGCCGAGGCGCTGGCCGCGTCCGTCGAGTCGTTCCGGCGGCTGCTGCGCGCGGCCCGCGCCTGGAGCGCCAGCGACTCCGCCGAGGCGCACGCCCGCGCCGAGCGGCTGGAGACGCTCCTCGGCCCCGCGGCGCACGCCGCGTCCGACGGGCACGGCCCGCACGCCGTGGTGCCGATCCGCGCGCGCGCCCCGGACGACGGCGGCGACCACGTGGTGCACCGCGCGCCGTCGCCGCCGATCACGGGCGACCAGCGCTTCCGCCAGGCGGCCGTGCCGCTGGCCTCCGCGCTGCGGCGCGCGATCGCCGAGGCGAAGCGGTCGCCGGCGCGCGACGACGCGGCGCGGCTGACGCTCGGCGAGGACCTGCGGGCCGCGCTGCGCGACCTGCGCGACCTGGCCGAGAGCTACGACGTGCGCCCGGTGGTGAACTTCTGCGCCGCGCGCGAGGCCCCGCTGGCGGCGCTCGACGAGCGCGCGCTGGAGACGGTGGACGGCGCCGCGGGCGCGCTGATCGAGAGCGCGGGCGCGACCTGGGCGCGCGCGACCCCGACCGGCGGGATGAGCGCCGTCGGCGGCGCCGGGAGCGCAGGCGGCGGTCGGAACGGTCCGACGCCCGCGCGGCCCCAGCCGGCGGTGCCGGCGCCGGTCCCGCCCACCCGCGCCGAGGCGGTCGCGGCGGCGATGCCG
>CBHYLO010000360.1:0-5241 GCA_966128675.1 uncultured bacterium
GACGGGCGGTGTCATCGTGGGTTCGCTGACCGCCCTGTACGGCGCCCTCGGGGGGGGGGGCGCCCCGCCGCCCCAGCCGGGCGCCGCGGGGGCGGGGGCGGGCCCCCCCCCCCCCCCCCCCCCGGCGCCGCTGTCGACGGCGCCGCCCCCCGCCGCCCGCAGCCCACGCCTCCCATGACATTCGCGTCCGACACGACCACCACTCTCACGCTCGACCTCTGGGCCGACGTCGCCTGTCCCTGGTGCTGGATCGGCGAGACGCGCCTCCAGGCGGCCGTCGCGCGGCTGCGCCGCGAGCGGCCCGACGTGCGGGTCGAGCAGAGCTGGCGGCCGTTCCAGCTGCAGCCGCAGCTGCCGCGCGAGGGCGTGGACTTCGCGACGCACATGCGCGGCAAGTTCGGGGACGACGCGCGGCTGGCGACGATGTTCGCGCACGTGGCCGACGCCGGCGCGGGCGACGGGCTCCCCTTCCGCTTCGACCGGATCGCCGTCGCGGCCAACACCACCGACGCGCACCGGCTGATCCTGTGGGCGCAGGCGCAGGACGACGACGCGGGCGGCGAGCGCGCGCTGGCGATGGCCGACGCGCTCTTCCGCGCGTACTTCGCCGAGGGGCGCGATGTCGGCGACCGCGCGGTGCTGACGGAGCTCGCCGCGGCGCAGGGCCACGACGTGGTCGCCGTGCAGGCGATGCTGGCGTCGGACGCCTACGAGCTGGACGTGCGCGACGGGCAGCGCGACGCGGCGCGGCTGGGGATCCAGGGCGTGCCCTTCCTCGTGCTCGACCAGCGGCTGGCCGTCTCCGGCGCGCAGCCGGCGGAGCTGTTCGACCGGGCGCTGCGGGCGGCGCTCGACGGCGCCTGAGCCCTGCCTCTTCGCGCCAGCCCCGAACGGCATCGGCAAGGAAGCGATCTGAAAAGTTCGGATGAGGGCGGATGGCCCGGTGGAGCGCGAGGTCCCTCGCCACCGCGCGAAGCCATCCGCACTCATCAAGGCCGTTCTCAGATCGCTTCCTTGCGGATGCCGTCTGCGGTTCGGGTCCGGCGCTCGGAGGCAGGCCTGAAACCGGCGCCCCCCGGCGGCCCGTAGGTTTCCCTTGACACCTTAGGGAGCGGCGACCTACCGTCTCTCCCCTAAGATCTCATGGGGAACAGATGACCGAGCCCGCCGACAACCTCGACCTCCTCCAGGGCACGCTCGACGTGCTCATCCTCAAGACCCTCTCGTGGGGGCCCCGCCACGGCTACGCCGTCGCGCGCTGGATCCACGACGTCTCGGGCGACGTGCTCCGGGTCGAGGAGGGGGCGCTCTACCCCGCCCTCCACCGGCTGGAGCGGCGCGGCTGGATCGAGAGCGAGTGGGGGCTCTCGGAGAACAACCGCCGCGCCAAGTACTACCAGCTCACCTCCCAGGGCCGGCAGCAGCTCGGCACCAAGACGACCGTATGGGCGCAGTACGCCGCGGCCGTCTCCCGCGTCCTCGCCGTCGGAGCCGAGCCGTGACCACGCGCCGCTTCCGCGGCGTACGCCGGCTGTTCCGTCTCCCCGGCGCCGAGCGGGACGTCGCCGCCGCGGTGGACGAGGAGCTGGCGTTCCACGTCGACATGCTGACGGCCGAACTGGTCGCCGCCGGCCGCGCCCCCGACGACGCGCGCCGCGAGGCGATGACCCGGTTCGGCAACCTCGAGGCGGTGCGCGCGCGCTGCCAGGACATCTCCTCCCACCGTGTGACCGAGATGCACCGTTCCGACCGCTGGGCCGGCGTCGCCCAGGACCTCCGCTTCGCCGCCCGCGCGATCCGCCGCGCGCCCGGCTTCTCCGCCATCGTCCTGCTCACGCTCGCGCTCGGGATCGGCGCGACGACGGCGATGTTCTCGGTCGTGCGCGGCGTGCTGCTGCGCCCCCTCCCCTTCCCGGAGGCCGAGCGGGTCGTGCGCCTCTGGCCGTCGAACCCGGCCGCCGACGTCGCCCGCGGCGAGGTCAGCCAGACGGAGCTGCTCGATTGGGAGCGCGACCTGAAGAGCTTCTCGGCCGTCGGCGCCTTCCGCGTGCTCGGCAACGGGATGGTCTACGGCGAGGGCGGCGTCGAGCCGACCTACGCCCGCGTGGCCTTCGTCTCCGCCGGCTTCTTCCCCGCCCTGGGCACCAGGGCGGCGATCGGGCGCACGCTCGGCGCCGCGGAGCACGTCGTCGGCGCCAACCAGGCGGTGGTCGTCAGCCACGGGTTCTTCGAGCGCCAGCTGGGCGGCGACCAGTCGCTCGTCGGCAAGCAGATCCGGCTCGACGGCAAGCCGTTCACCCTGGTGGGGGTGATGCCGCCGGAGTTCGCCTACCCGCAGCCCGACGTCGCCGTCTGGGTGCCGCAGAACATCCTCGGCCCAGACGGCGTGGGCGAGGGGCGCGGCGCGCGCTGGCTGACGATGATCGCCCGCCTGCGCCCCGGCGTCACCGCCGAGCAGGGGCGGCAGGAGGTGGCCGCCTTCCAGCAGCGGCTGGCCGCGACCTACCCGGAGACCAACGGCGGCTACGTCACCGCCGCGGCCGAGGGGCTCCGCGAGTCGATCGTCGGCCCCGTGCGCCGCGGGCTGCTCGTCCTGCTCGGCGCGGTGGTGCTCGTGCTCCTCGTGGTGTGCGCCAACGTCGCCAACCTCTTCCTGGTGCGCGGCACCTCGCGCACCCGCGAGCTCGCGCTGCGCGGCGCGCTCGGCGCCAGCCGCGGGCGCGTCGTCCGGCTGCTGCTGGCCGAGAGCCTGCTGCTGTCGGTGGTGGGTGGCGCGCTGGGCGTGCTGACCGCGTGGTGGAGCGTGCGCGTGCTGCTCCGGCTCAGCGGCGACTTCCTCCCCCGCGCCACCGACGTGCGGCTCGACGCCGGGGTGCTGGCGTTCGCGCTCGGGCTCTCGCTGCTCACCGGCGCCGTCGTCGGGCTGTGGCCGGCGCTGCGGGCGTCGCTCAGCACGCGCATGGCGGCGTCGCTGCGCGAGGGCGGGCGTGGGAGCGTCGGCGCGGGCGGGAGCGCCAACCGCGCCCGCACCATGCTGGTGACCGCCGAGGTGGCGCTGGCGGTGGTGCTGGTCGTCGGCTCGGGGCTCATGCTGCGCAGCTTCCAGCGGCTGACCTCCGCCGACCCGGGCTTCCGCCCCGAGGGCGCGCTGCTCGTGCGCTTCGAGATCCAGCACGACGACAACGCGCCGGGGCGCCCGGTGCTGCTCGGGCTGCGCCGGCGGATCGTGGAGCGCGTGCGCCAGGTGCCGGGGGTGACCGCGGCCGGCGCCACCAAGGACGCCCCGCTGACGGTCGACAAGGGGGGCGAGCCGATCCCGTTCACCGTGCCCGGCCAGCCGACGCCGGCGCAGGGGGAGGAGCCGCGCGTGCTGCTCACGCCGGCCGGCACGGGCTACCTGCGCGCCCTCGGCGTGCCGCTGCTCGCGGGGCAGGACGTCGACGCGGTCGCCGGCGACAGCACGGCCGGCCCGGCGGCCGTGATCAGCCGCGCCATGGCCGACCGCTTCTGGAAGGGGCGCTCCCCGGTGGGCGAGACGTTCCGCATCGGGCAGACCGACATCCGCGTCGTCGGCGTGGCGGCCGACGTGCGCAGCGAGCGGCTCGACTCGCTGGCCGGCTTCACCGCGTACGTGGCCGAGTCGATGATGCCGCGCTCGTCGATGTCGCTGGTGGTCCGCACCGGCGGCGACCCGATGCGCCTGGCGTCGGCGGTGCGCGCGGCGGTTCGCGAGGTGTCGCCCGGGCAGGCGTTCTTCGAGGTGGTGCCGCTGCAGCAGAAGCTCTCCGACGCCGCGTCGACGCCGCGCCTGTTCACGGTGCTGGTGACGGTGTTCGGCGCGCTGTCGCTGGCGCTGGCGGCGATCGGGCTGTACGGGGTGGTCGCGTACGTCGTGCGCCAGCGCGAGCGCGAGATCGCCGTCCGGGTCGCCCTCGGCGCGCCGCCGGCGCGGGTGATGGGGCTGATGCTCCGGCAGGGGATGACGCCGGTCGCGGTGGGGCTGGCGGTCGGGCTGGGCGGCGCGCTCGCGGTGACGCGGCTGCTGCAGTCGCTGCTCTACGGCGTGAGCACGACGGACCCCGCGACGTTCGCGGGCGTCGCGGCGCTGCTGGCGGCGGTGGCACTGCTGGCGAGCTGGCTGCCGTCGCGGCGGGCGACGCGGGTGCAGCCGGCGCTGACGCTGCGAGAGGAGTAGCGCGCGGACGCGAGACGCGACGCCGCGCGGGAGGCTGCGGGCTGCGGACTGCGGGTCTTCACTGACCGCGGTCCGCAGCCCGCCGCGCATCGTGGATTGGAGTCGCGGACCCGGTGTGCAAGTTTGCGGGGCTCGCGCGTCTCCCTTCTCGCATGCCGCGACACTCACCTCTCCGCCCGGCCCGCTGACGCCATGGACGACGTCGAGCGGCTGTTCCGGGAGTACCACGCGCCGCTGGTGCGGTACCTCACGCGCCGGCTGGGCGACCGCGACTGGGCCGAGGAGGTCGCGCAGGAGACCTTCCTGCGCGCCCTGCGGCACGGCCCGGTCGCGCAGGAGCGCGCGTGGCTGTTCGCGGTGGCGACCAACCTCGTGCGCGACGAGGCGCGGCGCGACGCGCGCCGGCGTCGGCACCTCGAGCTGCTGCGCGAGGAGAGTCCGGCACACGTCGAGCCCGAGCCGACGACGCTGGAGCGGATGCAGGAGATGGCGCTGGCCCGGCGCGCCGTGGACGCGCTGGCCGAGCGCGACCGGCTCGCGCTGCTGATGCGGGAGGAAGGATTGGACTACCACGAGATCGCCGCGGCGCTGGGGCTGGCGGTGGGGTCGGTCGGGACCACGCTGGCGCGGGCGCGCCGCCGTCTGGTCGAGGCGTGGGAGGCGATCGCGGGCGAGGCGCGCGGCGCGAGCGTCGCCGCGCCGTCCGTCACGCCCATCCCGCCCGCGGGTACGCGGCCGCGCACGGGAGGCACGCATGCATGAGGAGCGGCCGATGACCGCCGACGGCTGGGACGGCGTGCACCTGGGCGAGGCGACCGCGCATGCGTGGCTCGACGGCGCGCTCCCGCCCGACGAGGCGGCGCGCGCGGCGGCGCACGTCGCGACGTGCCCCGACTGCACCGCGCTGGTGGCCGAGGCGCGCGGGCTGATCGCGGGCGCGTCGCGGATCCTCGGCGCGCTGGACGCGGCGCCGGCGGGCGTCGTGCCCGCGCCGACGGTGCCCGTCGCCGTGCCGACGATCCGCCCGCCGGCCGCGCGTCGCTGGT
>CBHYLO010000361.1:0-5237 GCA_966128675.1 uncultured bacterium
CGAGCAGCCCTACCACCCCGCCGAACCGCGACATCCCGGGCGCCACCTTCGGGGGCACGGGGGCGGCGCCCGGGCCCGCGTGGGGGGCGCCGACGACCACGCCCCACGTCATGATGAGGAAGAGGAACGCCGCGTAGGCCCAGGTGGAGCCGCTGCGCGCGCGGTAGGCGAGCTCGTAGCGGAAGACCTCGCGCAGCCTCACGACGCGGCCTCCAGCGGCGCCGCCGCGCGGTGACCGTGGTGGCCCGCCATCACGCTGAAGTAGACGTCCTTCATGTCCGGCTCCACCGCCTCGAACGCCGCGCCCGGCGACGACTCGGCGTACACGTGCGCGATCGTGCGGCCCGCCATCAGCTTGGTCGAGACCACCGCGTGCTCGCGCTCGAGCGCCGGCAGCGCGTCGCGGTCCACCGTGCGGCGCCAGATGCGGCCGCGCAGCGCGTCGATCGCGCGCGTCGGCTCGGCCTCCAGCAGGATCCGCCCGCGGTCGATGATGGCGAGGCGGCTGCACAGCTCCTCGACGTCCTCGACGATGTGCGTCGACAGGATCACGACGCTGTCCTCGCCGATCTCGCCCAGCAGGTTGAGGAAGCGCACGCGCTCCTCCGGGTCGAGGCCGGCGGTCGGCTCGTCGACGATGATCAGCTTCGGGTTGCCGAGCAGCGCGACCGCGACGCCCAGGCGCTGGCGCATGCCGCCGGAGAAGGTGCCGACGCGCTGGCGGCGCACCTCCCACAGGTTCGTGCGCCGCAGCAGCGCCTCGACGACGTCGCGCCGCGGGCCCGCGTCGACCAGCCCCTTGAGCACCGCGAAGTGCTCCAGCAGCCGCTCCGCGCCGACGCGCGGGTGGAAGCCGAACGTCTGCGGCAGGTAGCCGAGCGTCTCGCGCAGGCGGTCCTTCTCGCGGATGACATCGATGTCGCCGAGCCTGGCCGTGCCCGCGTCCGGGTCCTGCAGCGTCGCGAGGATGCGCATCAGCGTCGACTTGCCGGCGCCGTTGCGGCCCAGGAGGCCGAACATCCCGGGCGGGATGTCGAGCGAGACGCCCTTCAGCGCCTGCGTGCCGTTGGGGTAGGTCTTCGACAGGTCGCGGATGACGAGATGCATGGGCGGGGCGGGGGTCGCGGCGGCCACCGGCGCGCGGTCCGGGTGGGCCAGTATGAAGTCCTTTGCGTTATGAAGTCAAGGACGCGACTGCCCCTACGGACGACCCGCCCGCGAGTGTCAGCGGGCGGCGGCGCGCCTCAGCGCGCCGCCGCCGCCCCCGGGCCGCGCAGCACCTGCCCCGGCTTCGCGCCCGTGTGCTTCCCGTGGTCCAGCACCACCACGCCGTTCACCAGCACCCAGTCGATCCCCGCCGGCGCGCGCGTGGGCGCGTCGTACGTCGCGCGGTCGTCCAGCGTCGCGAGGTCGAAGATCGTCACGTCCGCCCAGTTGCCCACCTGGATCGTCCCGCGGCCGGCGAGGCGCATCCGCGTCGCGGGCCACGAGGTCATCTTCCGCACCGCCTCCTCCAGCGTGAGCACCTTCCGCTCGCGCACGTAGCGGCTGATGACGCGCACGTGGTTGCCGTAGCTGCGCGGATGCGGGAGCCCCAGCTCGTCCGGCGCGCCGGCGCCGAGCGCGGCGCCCGCGTCGCTGCCGATGCTCGTCCACGGGAAGCGGAGCGCGGTCTCGATGTCCGGCTCGCCCATCATGTGGTAGATCGCCATCACGCGCCCGTTCCCGGCCGCGACCAGGTCCCACGCCGCGTCCGCGGGATCCTTCCCCAGCTCCTTCGCGATCGCCGCGAGGCTCTTCCCGTGGAAGCGCGCGCTCTTCGGGTCGCGCGCGTTCGCGAGCACGATGCCGTCCCACCCGCCCGCCGCCTCGACGATGTTCCACCAGCCGGGCGAGCCGGTCGTCAGCTCCTTCTTCAGCCGCGCGCGCACCTCGGGCGACGCCAGGCGCGCCTTCAGCGAGTCGTTGCCGCCCTCGTGCGCCCAGCTCGGGATCGTCGCCTCGAGGCCCGTGCCGCCGGCGGTGTAGACGTACATGTCCGCGGCCACGTCGACGCCGCGCGCGCGCGCCGCCTCGATGGTGTCGCGCACCTCGGCCATCAGCTTTCCCCACCCGGGCCGGTGCGCGACCTTGAGGTGGAAGATCTCGACGGGCAGCCCGCCGCGCTCGCCCACCGCGATCGCCTCGCGCACCGCGCCCACGACGTCGGCGCCCTCGCCGCGGATGTGGCTCGCGTAGAAGCCGCCGTACTGCCCCGCGACCTTCGCCACCTCCGCCAGCTCGTCGGTCGTCGCGTAGCTGCTGGGCGGATAGATGAGCGCCGTCGTCATCCCCATCGCGCCGGCGCGCATCGCGGTGTCCATGATCGCGCGCATGCGCGCCAGCTCCGCGGCGTTCGGCGCGCGCGCCGAGCGGCCGAGCACGGGCACGCGCGCCTGCGTCTCGCTGAAGTACGAGCCGAAGTTGATGCTGATTCCCTGCGACTCCAGCCGCTGGAAGTACGCGGGGATCTCCGACGCGGGCACCGGCGTGCCGCCCTCGCCGCCGATCGCCGTCGTCACCCCCATCCCCAGCTTGTTCTCGGCCAGCGGGTTGCGCGGCAGCACGCTCCCCGACTGGTCCATCATGTCGATCCATCCGGGCGAGACGTACTTCCCGCGGGCGTCGATCTCCGTCTTCCCACGGCCGCGCACCGTGCCGATGCGCGCGAACTTGCCGTCGCGGATCGCGACGTCGGCGACGATCCACGGGTTGCCCGCGCCGTCGAGCACGCGGCCGTTGCGGATCACGACGTCGTACTCGGCGGCCGGCGCCTGCGCGGCCAGCGGCGCGGCGAGCGGCGCGGCGACGGCGAGCAGCAGCGCGGCGACGCGAGTGCGGAGAGAAGCGTGGGTCACGGGCGGAACGGCTCCTTCACCGGCAGCGTGAGGTGCGACGGCATGTCGGCCGAGCGGAAGACGCGGTGCGCGGCGGCGCGGAAGTCGCTCGCCTTCGCCTCGAAGATGTTGGGCACGAACGTCTGCGGGTTGCGGTCGATCACCGGGAACCAGGTGCTCTGCACCTGCACCATGATCCGGTGCCCCTTCTTGAAACGATATGCCTGCCCGTGCAGCCCGAACTTCACCGGCGTCGGCTGGTTGGGCACCAGCGCCTCGGGCTTCTCGAACGAGTTGCGGAAGCGCGCGCGGAACACCTCGCCCGAGACCATGAGCTGGTAGCCGCTCATCTTCGGGTTCGCCTCGTCGAGGTCGGGATAGACGTCGATGAGCTTCACGACCCAGTCGGCATCGCTGCCGGTGGTGGATGCGAACATCTCGGCCAGCACGTCGCCGGCGATCGTCACGTCCTCGGTCAGCGGCTCGGTGGCCCAGCTCAGCACGTCCGGGCGGTTGTGCACGAAGCGCTGGTCCTCCACCTGCCACGCGCCCCACCCCGAGCCGCGCTCGTCGTACGTCGCCTCGATGGGGCGCGGGCGGTACGGCACCGGCTTGTTCGGGTCGGACACGAACTCGTCGAACGCGCGCGCCGTGTCCGCGGCCATCGCGGACGGCGCCGCGGCACCGGCCGCCGCGGCCGCGGGCGCCGTCCACGACAGCGTGCCGTTGGGCCCGAAGTAGAGCGCGCGCTGCTGGATCCCCTGCTTCGGCGGCCAGCTGTCGTAGGTGCGCCACTCGTTCGCGCCGGACTCGAACACCAGCGCCTCGGGCTGCGGCGCGTCGCAGCGGCCGTGCAGCTGGCAGCGGAAGAACGGCGCCTGGATCTTCTCGCGGAAGTGCAGCGACGTCGCCGCGCCGAAGTCGATCTTGCCCAGCGTCTTCCCCTCCGAGCGGTTCCAGCCGCCGTGGTTCCACGGGCCGACGACGAGGAAGTTGCGGTTCTGCCGGTCCTGCTTCTCGAGCGCCTGGTAGATCGCGAACGGCCCGAAGAAGTCCTCCTGGTCCCACCAGCCGGCGACGTTGAGCGTCGGCACCGTCAGCGCCTTGGTGAGGTAGGGGACGATCGTCTGCCGCTTCCAGAACGCGTCGTAGTTCGGATGCTGCGAGAAGTCGGTCCACGTCGGGAGCTTGCCGCCGAGCTTCGCGGTCGCGTTGGCGAGCGGGCCGAGCTTCAGGTACCAGTCGTACGTGTCGTAGGTGTCGAGCTTCACCGGCGCGATCTCCTTGCCGGTCTCCATCATCGTCGCGTACTCGTAGCCGTACGACAGCCGGAACGCGCCGTTGTGGTGGAAGTCGTCGCCGAGGAACATGTCGGCGGGGCTGGCCTGCGGGCTGGCGGCCTTCAGCGCGGGGTGCGGGTCGAGCAGCGCCATCGCCGCCGTCCACCCGGCGTACGACACGCCGAATATCCCCGCGCGGCCGTTGTTGTTCGGCACGTGCTTCACGAGCCAGTCGACGGTGTCGTACGCGTCGCTCGCCTCGTCGATCGCGTTCCTCACCTTCGGATCGCGCGGCGCGCGCAGCATCACGAACTGCCCCTCGCTCTTGAACCGCCCGCGCAGGTCCTGCGCGACGAACACGTAGCCGTCCTGCGCCAGCTCGTGCAGCGCGCGGCCCGGCTGCGTGCCGAGGACGGCGTTCGGCCCCACCCCGTACGGCGTGCGGATGAGCAGGATGGGCACCTTCCCGCTCGTGCGCTTGGGGACGAAGATCTCGGTGTTGAGCCGCACGCCGTCGCGCATCGGGATCATCGCGTTGTAGCGGACGTACCCGGTGTCCGCGGCGACTTCCGGCGCGGGGAGCTGGGCGCGCAGCGGCGCGGCGGCCGGCGTGAGGGCGCCGAGCAGCAGCGGGACGAGGACGCGGAGGCGGCGTGGCATCGTCGGTGTCGTGGGGGAGGCGGTCGGGTCGCTCAGGTCACTTCGCGCGGCAGCGGCGCGGCGCGCGCGCGCCAGAGCAGGTACACGGGAATGCCGGTGAGCACGGCCGCGACGCCGACGAGCGCGCGCCCCGGCTGCGTGAACAGCGCGTTGAGCACGATCGCCGCCGAGGCGACCACGAACAGCGCGGGCGTCACCGGGTAGCCCGGCACGCGGAACGGCCGCACCGCGTGCGGCTCCTTGCGCCGGAACGCGAAGACGCACACCGCGCCCAGGCCGTAGAAGATCCAGCCGGTGAACACGACGTAGGTCAGCAGCTGCTCGAACGTGCCGCTGGCGGCCAGCAGCGCGGCCCACACCGACCCGGCGACGATCGCGAACGCCGGCGTGCCGTAGCGCGGGTGCACCTCGGCCAGCTTGC
>CBHYLO010000362.1:0-5232 GCA_966128675.1 uncultured bacterium
AGATCGCGGCCGCTCCCGCGGCTCCCGTGCCCGCGAACGCGACGCGCGGGCTGCGCGGCCGGGCCGAGCTGGAGGCGTTCCTCGACGGCGTGATGATCGCGAACCTGCGCGACAAGCACGTCGCCGGCGCCACCGTCGCCGTCGTCAAGGACGGCGAGGTGCTGCTCACCAAGGGCTACGGCCTCGCCGACGTCGGCCGCCGCGCCGGCGTGCGCGCGGACCGCACGCTCTTCCGCATCGGCTCCATCAGCAAGCTGTTCACGTGGACGGCGGTGATGCAGCTGGTCGAGCAGGGGAAGCTCGACCTCGACGCCGACGTGAACCGCTACCTCGACTTCAGGATCCCGGCGACCTACCCGCAGCCGATCACGCTGCGCCACGTGCTGACGCACACGCCGGGCTTCGAGGAGGACGGGCGCGACCTGTTCACCGAGGATCCGAAGCGCGCGATCCCGATGGGCCGCTGGCTCGCGACGCACATGCCCGCGCGCGTGCGGCCGCCGGGCACCTTCTCGTCGTACTCGAACTACGCCACCGCGCTCGCGGGCTACGTCGTGCAGCGCGTGTCCGGCATGCCGTGGGACGACTACGTCGACCAGCGCATCCTCGCGCCGCTCGGCATGACGCACACCACCACGCGGCAGCCGCTCCCCGCCGCGCTGCAGGGCGACATGTCGGGCGGCTACCAGTGGGCGGGCGGGCGCTTCAAGCCGCACAAGTTCGAGATCGTCACCGGCGCGGGCCCGGCGGGCTCCGTCAGCTCCACCGCCGACGACATGGCGAGGTTCATGCTCGCCCACCTCGGCGGCGGCGCGCTCGGCGCGGGGCGCATCCTCTCCGACTCGACGACCGCGCGCATGCACGCGCGCGCCTTCGGGCACGACGAGCGCCTGCCGGGCTTCGCGCTGGGCTTCTACGAGAAGTCGAGCCACGGGCTGCGCATCGTGGGACACGGCGGCGACACGCGCTGGTTCCACAGCGACCTCGCGCTCGTGCCGGCGGAGCGGCTCGGCGTCTTCGTCTCGTACAACACGGACACCGGCGGGGAGCTGAGCTTCACGCCCTTCCTGCAGCAGTTCCTCGACCACTACTACCCCGACACGACGCGCGTCGTCGCGGCGCTCACCGGCGAGGCGGCGGCGCGGCAGGCGCGGCGCGTGGCCGGCGAGTACGAGTTCAACCGCCGCTCGTACACGACGTTCCAGAAGGCGCTCGGCCTCGCCAGCAGCATCACCGTGACCGCCGGCGACAGCGGGCGCGTGGTGCTGCGGTCGCCGCTCGGGCCCATGCACCTGGTGCCGGTCGGGCCGCTGCTCTACCGCGACGAGGCGGACGGCGGCCTGGTGGCGTTCCGCGCCGAGGGCGACGGCCCGGCGACCGTCGGCTTCCTGGGCATCGCGCCGATGATGACGCTCGACCGCGTGCCGTGGTACGCGTCGCCGCGCCTGCACTGGGTCGTGCTCGGCCTCGCGATCGTGACGTTCGTGCTCACGCTGCTGGCCGCGGCGGGACGCGCCGTGCGCCGCCGCTTCGGCACGCCGCGCCCCGAGGACCCGCTCCCCGGGCGCTGGATGGTCGTCACGCTGGCGGCGCTGAACGTGGTCTTCCTGGGCGTGGTCGCGGCGATCCTCGGCGCGTCGGGCGGGCTGCTGGAGGGTCCGCTCACGGGCCTCAAGGTGGCCCTCGCGCTCCCCGTCGCCGGCGCGCTGCTGACGCTCGCCGCGGCCGTCGCCGCGGTGCGGCAGTGGCGGCGCGGCGTCGGCACGCGCGGCGCGCGCCTGCGCTACGCGGCGACCGTCGCGCTGGCGCTCCTCTTCGTCTGGTCCCTCAACCAGTGGAACCTGCTCGGATGGCGGCTCTGATGGCGGCTCTGATGGCGGCTCTGACCCCGAGGTCCCCGATGCGCGCACGCATCCGCTCGACCCTCCCGACGCTCGCGACGCTCGCCGCGGCGGGCGCCCTCCTCGCGCCGCACGTCGTCGCCGCGCAGGGGCGCGAGCCCTACCCGGGCTACGCGGCGTACGTGGACGCGGCGCTGAAGACGTGGAAGGTCCCCGGCGCGGGCATCGCGATCGTGCGCAACGACTCCGTCGTCTTCGCGCGCGGCTTCGGCGTGCGCGAGCTGGGCAAGCCCGCGCCCGTGACCGAGAAGACGCTGTTCGCGATCGGCTCGTCGTCCAAGGCGTTCACCGCCGCGGCGGTCGCGATGCTGGTGGACGAGAAGAAGGTGTCGCTCGACGCGCCGGCGGCGACCTACCTGCCGGGGCTGCAGCTGGCGGATCCGTACGCGACGCGCGAGCTGACCGTGCGCGACCTGCTGAGCCACCGCAGCGGCCTCGCCCGCGGCGAGCTGGCGTGGTACGGCTCCGGCTTCGACCGCGACGAGATCGTGCGGCGCGTGCGCTACCTGCAGCCGTCGTGGAGCTTCCGCAGCCAGTTCGGCTACCAGAACATCATGTACATCGCGGCCGGCCAGGTCGTCGCGCACGTCGGCAAGACGACGTGGGACGACTTCGTGGCGAACCGGATCTTCGCGCCGCTCGGCATGACGTCCAGCAGCACCTCCACGAAGGCGCTGAGCCCGCAGATGGAGCTGGCGACGCCGCACGCCACGGTGAACGACACCGTGCGTCCCGTCGGCGCGTGGCGCAACATCGACAACGCGGGGCCGGCCGGCTCGATCAACTCGCACGTGGTCGACATGGCGCAGTGGCTGCGCCTGCAGCTCGGGCGCGGCAGCTACGGCGGCAAGCAGCTGATCAGCGCGCGCATGGTGGAGGAGATGCACACGCCGCACACGGTCATCCGCCTCGACTCGGCGGCGCGCGTGCTCAACCCCGACACGCACCTGCAGGCGTACGGCCTCGGGTGGTTCGTGCAGGACTACCGCGGGAAGCTGGTCGTGCAGCACGGCGGCAACGTCGACGGCTTCACGGCGCTGGTCGCGATGATGCCCGAGGAGAAGCTGGGCATCGTGATCCTCACGAACATGAACGGCACCGGGCTCCCGACGGCGCTGATGAACAAGCTCTTCGACCTCCACCTGAAGGCGCCGGCGCGCGACTGGAGCGGCGACCTGTACGCGCGCACCGTCGCGGCGCAGGCGCGCGCGAAGACCGCGCAGCAGCGGCTGGAGGCGTCGCGCGTGAAGGACACGAAGCCGTCGCTGCCGCTCGCGGCGTACGCGGGCACGTACGCCGACAGCCTGTACGGCGACATCGTCGTGCGCGAGCAGAACGGCAAGCTCTCGATGACGTTCGGGCCGATCTGGCGCGGGGAGCTGGAGCACTGGCACTTCGACACCTTCCGCACGAAGTTCGACACGCCGGTGCTGGGGCCGATCCCGGTACTCTTCCGGCTGAACGCCGCGGGCAAGGTCGACGAGATGGTGCTCGACATGGCGGGCGTCGTCACCTTCAAGCGGCGCCCGGACGCGGCGCCCGCCGCGGCGAACCGGTGATGCGGATGCGCTGGACCGCGCTCGCGGCCTGCCTCGCGTCGGTCGCCGTCGCGTGGGCGCGAGGCGCCGCCCCCGTCGAGCCGGGCGCGCGCCCGGCCGCCGCCGATGCGCCGTACGACGTCGTCATCGTCAACGGCCGCGTGGTCGACGGCACCGGGAACCCGTGGTTCGACGGCGACGTCGCGATCCGCGGCGACCGCGTGGCGCGCGTCGTCCGGCGCGGGATGCTCGGCGATGCGCCGGCGCGGCTGCGCATCGACGCCAAGGGCAAGATCGTCGCGCCGGGCTTCATCGACATCCAGGCGGGCGGGCCCTACCTCACGGGCGACGGCCGCTCCGTCAGCAAGCTGACGCAGGGCGTGACGACGGAGATCATGGGCGAGGGCTACACGTCGGCGCCCATCAGCGACCTCACGCTCGCCGACCTCGCCGCGTCGGGGCCCGAGGCCGTGGCGTCCGCGCGCCGCTTCCAGGGGCCGCGCGGCTTCGACGCGTGGCTGCGCGCGATGGAGGCGCACGGCGTCTCGCCCAACGTCGGCGCGTTCGTGGGCGCGAGCACGCTGCGCCAGTACGGCATGGGCCTGCGCATGGGCGCCGCGACCGGCGCGCCGCTCGAGGCCATGCGCACCGCGCTCCGCAACGCGATGGAGGACGGCGCCTTCGGCCTCGGCTCGGCGCTGATCTACCCGCCCGGCAACTTCGCCGGCACCGAGGAGCTGATCTCGGTCGCGCAGGCGATGGCGCCGTACGGTGGGCTCTACATCACGCACATGCGCTCCGAGGCCGACAAGGTGCTCGAGGGCATCGACGAGGCGCTGCGCATCGGGCGCGAGGCGGGCGTCGCGGTCGAGATCTACCACCTCAAGGCCGCGGGCACCGCGAACTGGGCGAAGATGCCCGCGATGATCGCGAAGATCGACTCGGCGCGCGCCGCGGGGCTCGACGTGCAGGCGACGATGTATCCGTACACCGCCGGCGGGACGGGGCTGGCCGCGTGCCTGCCGCCCTTCGCGTCCGAGGACGGCAAGCTGCTGAAGAACCTCGCCGATCCCGCCGCCCGCGCGCGCATCCGCGCGGAGGTCACGAAGCCCACGAGCTACTGGGAGAGCCTCTGCGAGCAGGCGACGCCGCAGGGCGTGCTTCTGGGCGTGATGCGCGGCGCCGCCAACCAGCAGTGGTCGCGCAAGCGCCTCGCCGACGTCGTCGCGGGCACGGGCAAGGACTGGCTCGACGCGGTGATGGACCTGCTGCTCGCGGAGGGCGGCAACATCGGCACGATCTACTTCCTCATGAGCGAGGAGAACGTCAAGCTGACGCTGAAGCAGCCGTGGATGATCATCGGCACCGACGCGGCGGGGATGGATCCCGACAGCGCGCGCGGCTCCGCGCATCCGCGCGCCTACGGCACCTACCCGCGCATCCTCGGCAAGTACGTGCGCGACGAGGGTGTCATCCCGCTCGAGGACGCGATCCGCAAGATGACCGGCGCGGTGGCCGAGCGGCTGCTGATCCGCGACCGCGGGCTGCTGCGCGAGGGGATGCACGCGGACGTCGTGGTGTTCGATCCCGCGACGATCCGCGAGCACAGCACGTTCGAGCAGCCGCACCGGCTCTCGACGGGCGTGGAGCAGGTGTTCGTGAACGGCGTGCAGGTGGTGCGCGACGGCCGGCACACGGGCGCGAAGCCGGGCCGCGTCGTGCGCGGGCCCGGCTGGCGCGGCGCGGCGGCCCGCTGACCGGGCGTCGCGTCGGCGCGTCAGCGCTCGGGGAAG
>CBHYLO010000363.1:0-5214 GCA_966128675.1 uncultured bacterium
GACCGGAGTCACCGCGCCCTCGGGCCCGCGCGAGCGGCCGGCGCTCAGCGCGCCTTCTTCAGCTCCTCCTCGATCGCCTGGCGGAAGACGCCGACCGGCTGCGCGCCGGCGATCCCCTGCTGGCCGACGAAGAAGCTGGGCGTGCTGCGGACGCCCGCGCGCGCCATGCGGTCGCGGTCCGCCTCGACGAGCGCGCGCATGACGTGCGACTTCGTGCAGGCGCGGAAGCGCGTCATGTCGAGGCCCTGCGCCTGCGCCAGCGAGTCGAAGACGGCGCTCTGGTTGCCGCCCTTGCCCCAGCGCTCGACGGTGCCGAAGAGCGCCGACTGGTACTCCCAGAACTTCCGCTGCACCGAGGCGCACATCGCCGCCTCCGCGGACGGCAGCGCCTGCTCGTGCTGTTCCAGCGGATAGTGCAGGTAGGCCATGCGCACCTTGCCGGTGGCGACGTACTCGCGGCGCAGCGCCTCGAACGACTGGTCGTGCCACATCTTGCAGTAGGGGCACTGGAAGTCGCTCACCATCAGCACCCAGACCTTCGCCGTCGAGTCGCCGAGGATGCGCCCGCGGTCGGCGGCGGCGCGCATCGCGGTGCTGTCGGCGGACGTCGCCAGCGCCTCGCCGGGCGCGGCCTCGCCGCCGGCGCTGGCGGTGGTCGTGGCGGTGGGCGTGGCGCCGGCGGACGCGGGCGCCGCCGCCGCGGCACGCTCCTCGCCCGAGGCACGGCAGGCCGCCAGCGCGACGACCGTCGCGAGGGTGGCGAGGAGCGCTGCGCCCCGGGGCAGGGCACGCGAGGCGGGACGGGACGCGGAGCGAGGCGGCATGGCGACAGGGGAGGGAAGGGCCGCGCGCGGACGCCGGTGACACCCGGTCCGCGCGGGGCGCGTATTAACATACACCGTCAATGATCAGCTTCGCTTCCGCGGTCCTCCTGGCGCTCCTGGCGCTGCTGCAGCAGCTCGACCTGCCGGCGCCGCGCGGCCACCTGAGCGACTTCGCGGGGGTAGTGCCGGCGGACCGGGCGGCGCGCATCGAGGCCGTCGCGCGCGAGGTCCGCGAGAAGTCGGGCGGCGAGATCGCGATCGCGGTGCTGGCGGACATCGCCGGCCGCGCGCCGAACGACGTGGCGACGCAGATCGGCCGCCAGTGGAAGGTGGGCGCCGCGACGAAGATCGGCGACCGCACGCGCAACGCGGGCACGGTGATCCTGCTCGTGCCGCGCGAGAGCAGCACGGACGGGCGCGGGCACGTGTTCATCGCCCCCGGCATGGGCGCCGAGGGGTTCATGACCGACGCGCAGGTCGGCGCCATCCAGGACGAGGCGCTGCCCGCGCTGCGGAACGGCGACTACGGCGCGGCGCTGGAGCTGATGACGCGCCGCGTGGCCGAGCACTACGCGACCGAGTTCGGCTTCACGCTGTCGGCGCCGGGCGAGTTCGCGCAGCCGCCGCCGCAGTACGAGCGCCGGCGCGTGCCGCAGTCGGGCGGCATCAACCCGATCCTGATCATCATCATCGTCTTCGTCGTGCTCAGCCTGTTCGGCGGGTTCGGGCGGCGGCGCAGCGGCTGCGGCGGCTGAATCCCGATCCCGATCGTGTTCCCGCCCGGCGGGGGCGGCTCGGGCGGGGGGGGCTGGGGTGGTGGCGGCGGCTGGGGCGGCGGCGGCGGATGGGGCGGCGGTGGCGGCGGGGGTGGCTTCGGCGGCTTCGGCGGCGGGGGCGGCTTCAGCGGCGGCGGCGCGGGACGCGACTTCTGACTCGAGAACCAGCATGGCTCGGATGACCCTGGAGGACCTGGTCGAGCAGCTGCGGAAGGCGTACGGCGACGCGCTGCGCGCGGTCGTGCTGTACGGCTCCGCGGCGGCGGCGGACCACGTGCCGGAGCGCGCCGACTACAACGTCCTCGTGGTGACCGACGCGCTGGGGATGCCGCAGCTGCGCGCCGTCGCGGCCACCGCGCGCGCGTGGGGCGAGGCCGGCCATCCGCCGCCGCTGACGCTGACGACGGCCGAGTGGCGCGCGTCGGCCGACGTCTTCCCGATGGAGTACGCCGACCTGCTGGAGCGCCACCGCGTGCTGCACGGCGCGCTGCCGCTGGAGGGCATCGCGGTCGACCTGCGCGACCTGCGCGTCGAGGTCGAGCAGCAGACGCTGGGCAAGCTGCTGCAGCTCCGGTCGGCGATCATGGCGACCGGGTGGGAGCCCAAGCGCCAGCTGGCGTTGCTGGAGGCCAGCCTGGGCACGTTCATGACCGTGTTCCGCGCCGTGCTGCGGCTGCACGGCGAGCGCCCGCCGGCCGACCGCGAGGCGCTGGCGACCGCGGTGGGCGCGCGGGCCGGCCTCGACGCGGCGCCGTTCGTGCGCGTGGTGCGTCACGCCCGCGGGCAGGCGCGCCTGTCGCCCGACGCCGCGGCGGACGTCCTCGCCGGCTACCTGGCCGGCATGGAGCGGCTGGCCGCGCACGTGAACGGCTTCACCCACGCCTGACGGCGTGCGCCCGATCTTCGCTGGACCTGCCGCACCACACCAACACCGAGAGAGAGGACACGCATGCGTGACCGCATCACGCGCCGTACGCTGACGATCCGTACGCTGACGCGCCGCGCCCTGGTGGGCGCCCTGGCGGCCGGGCTCGCGCTGAGCACTTCGGGCTGTGGCTACAACCGCATCCAGACGCTCGACGAGCAGGCCGCCCAGGCGAAGCAGCAGATCGAGGTGCAGCTGCAGCGCCGCGCCGACCTGATCCCGAACCTGGTCGCGACGGTGAAGGGGTACGCGCAGCAGGAGGAGACGATCTTCACGCGCGTCGCCGAGGCGCAGCGCGGGCTCACCGGCGCGCTGGCGCGGCCGGGCGGCGGCGACCCGCAGGAGCTGGCCAACGCGAACGACAACCTGTCGCGCGCGCTGATCCCGATGATGACGCTCGTCACGTCGTATCCGCAGCTGCAGTCGAACCAGCAGTTCATGCGGCTGCAGGACGAGCTGACGGGGACGGAGAACCGGATCGCGACGTCGCGCTCGGACTACAACGGCGCGGTGCGCGAGTACAACACGCTGATCCGCACCTTCCCGACGGCGATCACCGCGAAGGTGACGGGCGCCAAGCAGCGAACGTACTTCGAGGTCACGAACGCCGGCGCGCGCGAGGCGCCGTCGGTCGACTTCTCGAAGCCGGGCGCCACCGCCCCCGCGCCGGCTCCCGCGCCCGCGCCGGGCGCGCCGACGCCGGCGCCGCGCTGACGGCCACGAACGCAGACGCCCCCCGCGACCGACGGTCGCGGGGGGCGTTCGCGTTCCGGTGCTCCCGCTAGGCGGTCGCGGGCTTCGGCTCCGGCCGCGGGAAGAGGCCCGCGCCCTTCGTCACCGTCCATCCGGTCGGGTCGATCGCCGGCAGCGCATCGAAGGCCACGCGCGCGGCCGCCGCATGCCCCGCCGCGGGCGCGCCGAGCGTGGCCCACAGCTCCTCGGCCTTCGCGGGCATGAAGGGCGCGAGCGCGACGGTCACCGTCACCAGCTGGCGCACCAGCGTGCCCAGCACCGCCTCGAGCTGCGCGCGGTTCGCCGGATCCTTGGCCAGCGTCCACGGCTGCCGCTCCTGCACGAACGCGTTGGCGCGGAAGACGATCTGCCAGATCGCCTCCAGCCCCTGGTGCAGCAGCCAGCCGCGCGAGCCGTCCATCGCCGCGTGGTACGCCGCCAGGTCCGCGGCGTCGGCCGCGAGGATAGCGGCGTCGAACGTCGCCGGCACCACGCCGTCGCAGTACTTCTCGACCATCGCGACGGTGCGGCTCGCGAGGTTGCCGAGCGCGTTCGCGAGGTCGGCGGTGTAGCGCTCCTCGAAGCGCTCCCACGAGAAGTTGCCGTCGCCGTCGAACGGCACCTCGCGCAGCAGGAAGTAGCGGAACGCGTCGGCGCCGAAGCGGTCGATCGCCTCGCCCAGCTCCAGCTTCACGCCGGCGCTCTTGCTGAACCGCTCGCCGCCGAGGTTGACGAAGCCGTGCGCCCACACGCGCTCGGGCAGCGGCAGGCCGGCCGCCTGCAGCATCGCCGGCCAGATCACGCAGTGGAAGCGCGTGATGTCCTTGCCGATGACGTGCAGCTGCGCGGGCCAGCGTTCCGCGTACTGCGGCTCGGGGAAGCCGGTCGCGGTGAGGTAGTTCGGCAGCGCGTCGAACCAGACGTACGTCGTCTGCGTCTCGCCGTCACTCGTGGGGCGGGGGAAGGGCACGCCCCACGCGAAGCGCGAGCGGCTCGCCGAGACGTCCTCCAGCCCCTGCGCGAGCAGGCCGAGGATCTCGTTGCGGCGGCTCTCGGGCTGGCAGAAGTCGGGCTGCTCGCGCAGCAGCGTCTCGAGGAACTGCTGGTAGCGCGACAGGCGGAAGAACCAGTTCGTCTCGCGCGTCCACTGCAGCTCGCGCGTTGGGTGCAGCGGGCACTTCCCGTCGACGATCTCCGAGTCGTTCTTGAACGCCTCGCAGCCGACGCAGTACCAGCCCTCGTACGCCTTCTCGTAGAAGTCGTCCGGGTTCTGCTCGAAGATGCGCGCGATGAGCGCGCGCACGCCCGCCTGGTGCGCGGCGGTGGTCGTGCGGATGAACTGGTCGTACGAGATGCCGAGCCGCGCCCACATCGCGAGGAAGCTCTCGGCCACCTGGTCGACGAGCGCCTGCGGCGTGACGCCGCGGTCGGCCGCGGTCTGCGCGACCTTCTGCCCGTGCTCGTCCATCCCGATCAGGAAGTGGACGTCGCGCCCGGCCTGCCGCTGATAGCGGGCGATGGTGTCCGCGCCGATCTTCTCGAACGCGTGGCCCAGGTGGGGCTCGCCGTTCGCGTAGTCGATGGCGGTGGTCAGGTAGAACGGGGCGTCAGGCAATCGGTCGGACCTCAGGCGTGGTGCGTATGGCGCGGGCGCGCGCGGCGGGGTGGGAGCGCGCGCGCTCCCGAAATGTCGCACCCCCCACAAGGCGGCCCCGACGCGGCGGGCGCCGGTCAGGCCCGGTCAGGCCCGGTCAGGGCTCGCCGTCGTCGTGCGCGTCGTCCGGCCCGTCGTCGTGCCCCTCGTCGTGACCCTCGTCGAGCGGCTCGTCGTGGGCGTCGTCGTGCTGGGCGTCGGCGCCCTCCTGGCCCTCGTCGCCCGCGCGGCGCCCGCCCCGGTTGCGGCGGCCGCCGCGGCGCCCGCGCCGGCGGCGCGGGCGGACCTCGGTGCCGTCGGCCG
>CBHYLO010000364.1:0-5208 GCA_966128675.1 uncultured bacterium
CGAGCCGGCGGCCGCGGGCGACGCGCCGTGCGCGTCTTCTGGGGGGCGTGAGGCAGTCATGGCCGCGGAACGCTAACGCATTCGCGCCCGCTCAGCGCGGCGTCAGCACCGGGCCGGCGCGGAAGAGCGACCAGGGCGTGAAGGCCGCCGCGCCCGGCTGCGTCCCCTCCACGAACCACTCCAGGTAGCGGCGCTCGGGCGGCGTGGTGGAATCGATGGGCAGGCCCGTCTGCCGGTCCAGCTCCACCGACACCAGCCCGGCGGGGGGCGTCCACGTGCCCGACGGCCGGTTGCCGTACCAGCGGCTCACCATCTGCCCCCAGATCGGCGCCGCGAGCGTGCCGCCGGCCGCGCCGGGCGTGATCGTCTTCGGCGTGTCGAAGCCGATCCAGACGCCGGCGACGAGGTCGGGCGTCATGCCGACGAACCAGACGTCCGCGTTGTCGTTCGTCGTCCCCGTCTTGCCGGCGACCGGGATGCGCGCGGGCACGTAGCGGCGCACGCTCGTCGCGGTGCCGTGGTCCACCACGTCGCGCAGCATGTCGCGCACGATGAACGCCACCCGCGGGTCGAGCGCGAGCGTCGGCGCCGCCTGCGGCGGCGTCCACACCGTCTTGCCGGTGCGGTCCTCGACGCGCGCGACGAGGCGGGGCTCCACCGCGACGCCCAGGTTGGCGAAGGTCGCGTACGACGTCACGAAGTCCAGCGGCTGCACGGCCGACGCGCCGAGGGCGCTGGACGGATACGGCGCGATGGGAGCGCGGATGCCGAAGCGCCGCGCGAGCGCGATCACCGAGTCCATCCCGACCTGCTGCGCCAGCTGCACCGCGACCGGATTGCGCGAGCGCGCGAGCGCCTGCCGCAGCGGGATGATGCCGAGGAACTGGTCGTCGGAGTTGTCGGGCGAGTAGACGCGGCCTTCGGGGAGCTGGATCGCGAGCGCCGTGTCGCCGACCGGCGCGTTGGGCGCCAGCCCCGCCGACAGCGCGGCCGCGTAGACGATCGGCTTGAACGAGGAGCCGGGCTGCCGGTTGCCGTTCACCGCGCGGTCGAACGGCGAGTCGGCGTAGTCGCGGCCGCCCACCAGGGCGCGCACCTCGCCCGTGCCCGGATCGACCGCGACGACGGCGCCCTGCAGGTACGCCGGCTTGCCGCGCTTGGCCGAGTCGGCGCCCGCGTGGTACTTCGCGTAGGTCGGGTGGCGCCAGCCCGGGCGCTGCTCCAGCGCGTCCAGCTGGTCGCGCAGCGCCTGCACCGCCGCCGTCTGCAGCGCCGGGTCGAGCGTGGTGTGGATGCGGTAGCCGCCCTCGCGCACCGGCACGCCCGCGCGCTCCGCCTGCAGGCGGACGACGTCGACGAACCACGGCGCCGTCACCGCCATGCCGCCGTTGGGCACCGTGCGCACCGGCTCGCGCTTGGCCGCCTCCGCCTGCGCGCGCGGCACGAAGCCCTGCTCCACCATCAGGTCGAGCACCGTGTTGCGGCGGTCGCGGTTGCGCGCGGGATAGCGGGCGGGATCGTACTGCACGGGGCTCTTCGGCATCGACGCCAGCGAGGCCGCCTCGGCCAGCGTGAGCTGCGCCGCGGGCTTGCCGAAGTAGTGGCGCGCCGCCGCGTCGATGCCGTGCCAGCCGTGCCCGAACGCGATCGTGTTGAGGAACGCCTCGAGGATCTGCTCCTTGGAGTAGCGGCGCTCCATCTCCAGCGCCGCCTGCTGCTCGCGGAGCTTGCGCCCCGGGCCGCGGTCGCGCCGGTCGATCACGTCGGGGTGCATGTTGCCGACGAGCAGCTGCGTGATCGTGCTCGCGCCGCGCACGTCGCCGCCGATCGCGTCCTTCAGCGCGCCGGCGATGCCGATCACGTCGACGCCGTTGTGCTGGTAGAAGCGCTTGTCCTCGACCGCGATGAACGCCGCCGGCACCCAGCGCGGCAGCGTGCGCAGCGCGACGCTCGTGCGCACCTGCCGCCCGAACTCGCCGATCATCGACCCGTCGCGCGCGTACACGACCGTGGACTGCGGCAGCGGGATGATGCGCCACGGCTCGCCGGTGCCGCCGCCCGCGGCGGGCGCCTGGGCGTGGACCGGCGCGGCGGAGAGCGCCAGCGCGAGGAGGAGCGCGCGCGTGGCGCGCGGCCCGGTGGGGCGCCGAGTGAGGCGGGGCATGGCGGCGAGGAGGGGATGCGGACGTGCACCGCAAGATACACCGGCCCCTACGAGGCGATTCCGGCACCGGGTTCCCCGCACGACGCGGCGGCGTGACGGCGGTCACGCGTTGCCCCGGCCGCGCGCGCCGACCACGTTTCGCGCATGACCCATCGCCCGCTGACCATCGCGCTCGTGCAGTTCCGGCCCGTGAAGGGCGAGTACGAGGCCAACGTCGCGCGCATCGGCGCGCTACTGGCCGACTGCGCCGCGCTGGCGCCGCGCCCCGACGTCGTCCAGCTCCCCGAGACCGCGGCCTCCGGCTACTTCGTGGAGGGCGGCGTGCGCGAGCTGGCGGTGACCGCCGGGACGCTGGCCCGCGACGTCGACGCCGCCTACCGCGCCGCAGCGCGGGCGGCGGGGCGCACGCCCGACGCGCTGGACGTGGTGGTGGGCTTCTACGAGGTGTGGCAGGACACGCTGTACAACAGCGCGCTGTACCTGACCGTGGGCGGCGAGGCGTGGAAGATCGGCCACGTGCACCGCAAGCACTTCCTGCCGACGTACGGCCTGTTCGACGAGGAGCGCTTCGTGGAGCGCGGGCTCGACCTGCGCGCCTTCGACACGCCGTGGGGGCGCGCGGCGATCCTCGTCTGCGAGGACGCCTGGCACTCGCTCACCGGCACGATCGCCGCGCTCGACGGCGCGCAGGTCGTGTTCGTCTCGGCCGCGGCGCCGGCGCGCGGCGCCTGGCCGCGCGGCGACGACGTCCCCGGGCCCGCGAGCGTGGCGCGCTGGGAGCGCCTGGTGCGCGACATCGCCGAGGAGCACGGGGTGTTCGTGGCGCTCGCCAACCTCGTGGGCAGCGAGGGGGGCAAGGCGTTCGGCGGCAGCTCGACCGTGTGCGGGCCGAAGGGCGACGTGCGCGTCCGCGCGCCCGTGTTCGCCGAGGCGATCGTGTCGATCACCGTCGACCTGGGCGACCTGACGCGGGCGCGGGCGGACTCGCCGCTGCTGAACGACCTGCGCGTGGCGATGCCGCACCTGCTGCGGATGGTGGACGCGGTGCAGCGGGCGCAGCCCGTGACGCTGGCCTGGGACCCGCCGACGCCGCGGGGCGAGTCGCACGGGCTGGTGCACGCGGACGAGCGCGCGCCGCATCCGGCGACGCCGAGCGCGGACGCCGCGCGGGGGGCCCCCCCCGAGACACAGGATCGCGCGACTACGGAGGAGGCACCGCACCGCGCCGACGCGGGCCGAGTCGCCGTGACGCAGGTCGCGCTCGCCGACCACGGCCACCCGCCCGCGCTCGACGTCGACCCCGCGCTGCTGGAGGCCTGGCTCGTCGCCTTCCTGCGCGACGAGCTGGCGCGCCGCGGCTTCCGCAAGGCGATCGTCGGCTGCTCGGGCGGCGTCGACTCGGCCGTCACCTGCTTCCTCGCCGCCCGTGCGCTCGGGCCCGAGAACGTGGTCGCCGTGCGGATGCCGTACCGCACCTCGAGCCCCGAGTCGCTGGCGCACGCCCAGCTCGTCATCGACGCGCTCGGGCTCGACGGGCGCACGGTGGACATCTCCCCGGCCGTCGACGGCTACCTGGCGGGCGCGCCGGACGCCGACCCGTCGCGGCGCGGCAACGTCATGGCGCGGCTGCGGATGATCACGCTCTTCGACCTGTCGGCGGCGCTGAAGGCCCTGCCGCTGGGCACCGGCAACAAGACCGAGCGGCTGTTCGGCTACTTCACCTGGCACGCGGACGACTCGCCGCCGGTGAACCCGCTGGGCGACCTGTTCAAGACGCAGGTGTGGGCACTCGCGCGCCACTTGGGGGTTCCAACTGTCATCGTCGAGAAGCCGGCGTCGGCGGACCTGATCGCCGGCCAGACCGACGAGGGCGACTTCGGCATCAGCTACCAGCAGGCGGACCGGATCCTCAACTGGCTGCTCACGGGCCACCGCCCGGAGGAGCTGGTCGCGCGCGGCTTCGCGGCCGCGGACGTGGAGCGGGTGCGCCGGCGGGTGGCGGGGACGCACTGGAAGCGGCGGCTGCCGGCCGTCGCGATGGTGAGCCCGACGGCCATCGGCGAGGCGTACCTGCGGCCGGTGGACTACTGAATCCAAGCTCTGCCGTAACAACGTGTTAGCGGGAAACGCGCGTCGCACGCCGACGTTGCGTCCCTCCCGCTGACACGTCCATATTGTGACGCGCGTCGCATCTCCGTGGCGCGCGCAGGACCCCATACGCCGGACCCGACGACGATGCGCTGCTCCTTCGTCGCCGCGGTGATGTCCGTGTCCCTCATCGTGCCTGGCGCCCTGCGCGCCTCGGTGAGCGACGACGTCATCGCACGCCCAGTCGCCCGCTCTGCCGACCGCCCCGGGGACGCCCCGTCCAAGGCGCGCGGCACCCCGCGCACGCCCCTGGGCACCCCCGTCGCGGGTCCCCTCGGCCGCCCGCTCGGCACGCCGACGATCGCCCCCAGCGGCGCCCCCGGCACCACGCTCGTCAGCGAGCGCCGCGCGCCCACCGCCGCCTTCTCCGCCGACAGCCTCGTCGTCGAGAAGACGCAGCGCCGCCTCACGCTCTGGGCCGGCGGCCTGCCGATCCGCACCTACGACGTCGCCCTCGGCGGCAACCCCGTGGGGCACAAGGAGAAGGCCGGCGACCGCCGCACGCCCGAGGGGCTCTACCACATCGACGCGCGCAACCCGAACAGCCGCTACCACCTCGGGCTGCACGTCTCGTATCCCAACGCGCAGGACGTCGCCCGCGCCCGCGCCCAGGGCTTCACCCCGGGCGGCGACATCATGCTCCACGGCCTGCCCAACGGGCAGGGCAAGGTCGGGCCCCTGCACCGCGCCTACGACTGGACCAACGGCTGCGTCGCCGTGACCGACGAGGAGATCGAGGAGCTGTTCGCCTCGGTGCCCGTGGGGACGCCGATCCGCTTCCTGCCCTGAGCGCCTAGGGCCGACATCGCGGGGCCGCGAATCGCGGTGCTCGTGCGTAGACTCGGGGGGGGGCCCCCCCGAAGTTGGGGCCCCCCCGGGCCCCACCCAGCGGCCCC
>CBHYLO010000365.1:0-5204 GCA_966128675.1 uncultured bacterium
GTCGCCGCGGCCCAGGCCAGCGCGCCCGCGAGCGCGCGCGTCGCCGCGCCGCGCATCCCGCACACCAAGTTCACGCTCCCCAACGGCCTCACGGTCGTGATGCACGAGGACCACTCGGCCCCCGTGGCGACCGTCAGCGTGCACTACAAGGTGGGCTCCAAGCACGAGAAGCCCGGCCGCACCGGCTTCGCGCACCTCTTCGAGCACATCATGTTCGAGGGGTCGCAGAACGTGCCCGAGGGGTCGTTCGACAAGTACCTCGAGTCGGCCGGCGCCAACAACAACGGCACCACCGACAACGACCGCACGCTCTACTACGAGAGCATGCCGTCGAACGCGCTCGAGACCGCACTCTGGCTCGAGTCCGACCGCCTCGGCTTCCTGCTGCCGACGCTCGACCAGAAGAAGCTCGACGGGCAGCGCGACATCGTGAAGAACGAGCGCCGGCTGCGCGTCGACAACCAGCCGTTCGGCTCGCGCTTCGAGGTCGTGAGCGCCGCCATCTACCCCGCGTCGCATCCGTACTCGTGGCCCGTCATCGGCTCGATGCGCGACCTGTCCGACGCGACGCTCGACGACGTGAAGGACTTCTTCCGCACGTACTACACGCCGAACAACACCGTGCTGGTGGTGGCCGGCGACATCGATCCCGCGAAGGTGCGGCAGCAGGTCACGCGCTACTTCGGCGACATCCCGCGCGGCCCCGCGCTCACGCGCCCGAAGATCGCGCCGGTGACGCTCACCGCCGACAAGCGCCTCGTGCTCGAGGACAGCAAGGCGCGCCTGCCGCAGATCGCCTTCACCTGGCCGTCGGTCGGCATCCGCAGCGCCGACGACGCGCCGCTCACCGCGCTCTCGCGCGTGCTGACGCAGGACCGCACCAGCCGCCTCACCAAGCTGCTCGTCTACGACCGCCAGCTGGCCACCGGCGTCGGCGCGTTCCAGGGGAGCAACGAGGACGTCGGCGAGTTCACCATCAACGTCACGCCGCGCCCCGGCGCGTCGCTGACCGAGATCGAGCGCCTCGTCGACAGCGTCGTGACGGGCCTCGTCGCCGCGCCGCCGACGGCCGCGGAGGTGGAGCGCTACAAGACCTTCTTCGCCGTCAGCACGATCACCGGCCTGCAGTCGGTGTTCGGCAAGGCGACCACGCTCGGCGAGAGCGAGCTGTATTTCGGCGACCCGGAGCACTTCCGGAAGGACCTCACGGACGCGCTGGCGGTGACGCCGGCCGACGTGCACCGCGTCGCGCGCCAGTACCTGTCGAAGGGGCGCGTCGTGCTGAGCATGGTGCCCGCCGGGCAGCTGACGATGGTGAGCAAGCCCGACCTCCCGTACGTGAACGTGACCCCCAAGCCCGCGGTGCAGTGAGCATGGCGCCCCACACGACCCTCCGCGCGGCGTTCGTCGCTCCGCTGCTGCTGTCCGCGCTCGCGCTGCCGCTCGCCGCGCAGCAGGCCCCGCGCGTCACGAAGGACGGGCCCGCGCGTCCCGCGACCAGCGGCATCGACCGCAGCAAGGCGCCCACGCTCCCGCCGACGCCGCAGCTGCGCGTGCCGGTGATCGAGACGCGCACGCTGAGCAACGGCATCACCGTCGCCGTGCTCGAGAACCACGAGATCCCCGTCGTCAACGTCCGCGCGCTGATGGACGCGCCGGCGGTGCTCGACCCGCAGGGGAAGGAAGGCGTCGCCGCGCTCACCTTCGCGATGCTGTCGGAAGGCACGAAGACGCGGACGGCCGAGCAGCTGGCGGACGCGTTCGCGGAGCTGGGGACGAACGTGTCGCCGACCGGCTTCCTGACGATCACGCGGAACGTCGACCCCGCGCTGGAGCTGATGCGCGACCAGCTGTGGGAGCCGTCGTTCCCGCAGGCCGCGCTCGACCGCATCCGGGCGAACCAGGTCGCGAACCTGCGCCGCCTGAAGGACCAGCCGACGTACCTCGCGGGCCGCGTGCTGGCCAACGCGCTCTACGGCGCCGGCCATCCCTACGAGCGCGCGACGTCCGAGGCCAGCCTCGGCGCGATCACGCGCGACGACCTGGTCGCGTTCCACTCGACGTACGTGCGGCCGCAGAACGTGAAGTTCGTGGTGGCCGGCGACATCACGCCCGCGCAGGCGGTGGAGAAGCTGGAGCGCGTGTTCGGGAAGTGGCCGGCGGGCGGGCAGAAGGCGCGCTACGACGTGCCGGCGCCCGCGCCCATCGCGCAGACCACGATCTACCTGTTCGACCGTCCGAGCTCGACGCAGAGCGTGATCTACGCGGCGTCCACGGGCCCGCGCCGCGACGTCCCCGAGTACTACGCGCTCGACCTCGCGAACACGGTGCTCGGCGGCTCGTTCCTGAGCCGGCTCAACTCGAACCTGCGCGAGACGCACGGCTACGCGTACGGCGCGGGCTCGGGCTTCACGTACCGCCGCCGCCCCGAGATCGGGCAGTTCACGGCGAGCGCGCAGGTGCAGACCGACAAGACCGACTCGTCGGTGGTCGAGATCATGAACGAGCTGCGCGGCATCGCGGGCGGACGCCCGATCACGCAGACGGAGTTCGACCTCGCGATGGGCAACGCGGTGAAGGGGCTGCCGCTGGCGTTCGAGACGGTGAGCCAGATCGCCGGCGCCGCGACGACCATCCTGCAGGACTCGCTGCCGCTCGACTACTACTCGACCATCTCGCAGAAGTACGAGGCGGTGACGGTGGCCGACGCGAACGCGGCGGCGAAGCGGTACATCGATCCGGGCAAGCTGGCGATCGTCATCGTCGGCGACCGCAAGCAGATCGAGCAGAAGCTGCGCGCGCTGAACGTCGCGCCGGTGGTGGTGGTGGACGAGCAGGCGAAGCCGCTGCCGGCCACGCCGGCGTCGAGCGGCGCGGCTGGTCCGGCGGGCGCGAAGCAGCGCTGAGCCGGGCGCGCCGGAGCCGAACGGCGAACGGCCTTGCAAGGATGAAGATCTGAAAGAGTCTGACAACGACGGATGGCTCCGGTGATGTGCGCGATTCGTCGCCGCCACCCGGAGCCATCCGTCGTTCCCGGACCTTCTCCGAACTTCATCCTTTGCTGCTGTCGCCTCTTGGGGAGGATTCGGATGCTCCGGATGAGGCGGATCATTCGGATCCCTCCTCGTTGCGCACGGGACGTCGCCGCCACCCGGAACGATCCGCAGCATCCGCTCGATCCGGAGCATCCGCATCCCTCCCAAAGGCGAAAGGGGTCCGGCGCGACCTTCGTCGCCGCGACGTGATGGCCGTATTCTTCGCTGCCCCCGTTCCGCGGCCCGCCTCCTGCCCTCCTCGACGCCGACACAAGGAGGAGGCGGCGGTGGCGGTGACGGAGCGGACGGGACGGAAGACGAAGGGCGGGCCGGCGCCCGCGGTGGACGACGCGATGCGCGCGAAGGCGCTGGTGGTGCACGCGCGGCTGTGCGCGGCGTACGGCTGCCCGATCGCGTTCTTCCACGACCTGGACCCGCTGAGCGAGCTGGTCTCGTCGCTGCTGTCGCACCGCACGAAGAACAGCGACTCGGGGCGGGCGTTCCGGCAGCTGCGGGCGCGCTTCCCGGACTGGACGGCGGTGTGCGACGCCCCGACGGCCGAGGTCGAGGCGGCGATCGCGCCGGTGACGTGGCCGGAGCAGAAGGCGCCGCGCCTCCAGGCGGTGCTGCGGGCGATCGCGGAGCGGCGGGGCGCGCTCGACGCGCACGCGCTCGACTTCCTGGCGGAGCTGCCCGTGCCCGAGGCGCGCGCGTGGCTGGAGGCGATCCCGGGCGTCGGCCCGAAGACGAGCGCCGCGGTGCTGCTGTTCAGCCGCCTGCGCGTGCCCGCGCTCCCCGTCGACAGCCACCACCACCGCGTGGCGGTGCGGCTGGGGCTGATCCCCGCGAGCGTCGACGTGGGCCCCGCGCACGCGTGGCTGGAGGCCCAGCTGCCGGCGGACTGGGACGCGCAGACGGTCTACGACAACCACGAGGCGCTGATGCTCCACGGACAGCGCTGCTGCTTCCACCGCGACCCGGCGTGCGGGCGGTGTCCCGTCCTGGACCTCTGTCCGTATGGACAGGCCCGGGTGGGGCCCTGAGCTGCGGACTGCGGACTGCGGATTCGACGACGGTGGGTCCCGAGCGGCGGTCGATCCGCAGCCCGCAGCCCGCAGCCTCTCAAGGAACGTCCCTTGCCCCCTCTGCCGGCTCCAACTCCCAGGAGCAGAGCAGATGAGCGACCGACCGCAGCCCGAGAAGGGCCCCCGTCCCCCGCGCGGCGACCATGCGCAGGGCGAGCGCATCGACGCCGAGGCGCCGGAGCGCGTGGCGTCGGCGGAGAGCCGCGCGCACGGCACGCACGGCAAGGGCGACGACCGCGAGCAGCTGCTGGACCCGCAGGCCGTGGACACGGGCGACGACCCGCAGCTGCGCAACGCGGGCGGCGGCGGCAACCGGGCGCCGGAGCCCAACGCCTTCCGCGAGAACAGTGAGGGGCGCATGGGCGGGCCCGGCTGGGGGAGCGAGGGCGCGGGCGGCTCGTCGGTGGACCGCCGTCCGAACGACCGGAACGCCTGACCCTCCGGGGGTGCGGGCCGGCCTGCGCGACGGCCGGCCCCGCCCCTAGCTTCCGGTCCTCGTGACGACCGCCGTCGATCCCACCACGCCCGCGCTGCCGGCCGAGCACCGCGACGCCTCCGCCCCCGGGCGGCTGCGGCGCGGGCTGGTCGCGCTGCTCGCGCGCCTGCACCGGTGGGCGGAGTCCGGGCACGCGGGGAGCGCGGTGTGCACGTGGAACGCGCTCCAGGGCTCCGTGGTCCCCGGGCCCAGCGAGGCGCTCTTCCTCCCCCTCGGCCTCGCCGACCCGAAGCGGGCGCCGCACCTGGCGCTGATGGCGGCGATCGGCGCCACGGCGGGCGGGCTGATCGCCTACGCGATCGGGGTCTACGCCTTCGACTCGATCGGCATGCCGCTGGTCTCGCTGCTGGGCGTGAGCCCGGAGCGGTGGGCGTCGATGGAGGGGCTCTTCCTGCGGCGCGGGGCGCTGCTGGTGCTGCTCAGCACGATGTCGCCGCTGTCCACGAAACTGGTGTGCATCGGCGGGGGGGCGTTCGGCGTGCCGTTCCTGCCCTTCCTGGGCGCGCTGGCCGTGGGCCGCGCCGCGCGCTTCGCGGTGATGGGGCTGATCGTGCGCTTCGCGGGCGACCGGCTGCTCGCGCGGCTGGA
>CBHYLO010000366.1:0-5174 GCA_966128675.1 uncultured bacterium
AGACGGATCGCTCCTCTCGGGTGCGTGGCGCGTCGCCGCCACGCGGAGCGATCCGCCCGATCCGTCTCATCCGGAGCATCCGTAGCCCCCCAGTTCACCGACTCAGAACCGGTGCGCGGGCCATCGTCGCGACGCGGAGCGATCCGGAGCATCGCCGCTCGGATCCGGAGCATCCGCTCCCCCTCGTTCGCCGACCCCCTGTCGGGCGCGACCGACCTGCCGATACTCACGAGAACGAGACGGGGCGGGCGCCCTATGGCCCGGTCCGTCAGCTCAACGCTGCACGTCCGTCGCGCGTCCTCGACACCGGACGCCGCGTGTCGCGCGGATGTGACGCCTTGCTCGCACTCGCGTCTTGACCTTCGACAGGTCGTGGCGGCATTCTGCGCCCACGGGCCCGACGTGCGGAACCACGCTCAACTGCGTGTGGTACTGGCACTTCGGACCCGGCACCTCACGCTGCGTCGCGCTCGCCCCCGGATCCCCCTCCTGCGAGCTCGGCGCGCGAGCACGTCCCCTGCACTTCTGACCGATCGGCCAGGCGCGCGTGACCTCTCTCACGCGCTGCCGGTTTCCCGTTGTCCCGTCGTCGAAGGAGCCGCTCGTTGTCCAGAGCCACGGCCGCCGCAGTCACCGCAGCGCTGGGTGCCACGATCGCGTTCGCGACGTCCGCCTCCGAGGCGTTCGCCGGTCGCCCTGACGACCTGCGCCTCGCCCCGGCGGCCCGTCACGCGGCGCCGCACGTCGCGCTCCGCGCGGTCGCCGCGCGCCCCGACGCGACCCGCACCCGCGGCGACGCCGCGCTCTCCGACGGCATCCCCTTCCGCCCGGCGACCTCGGTCGGCATGTCGGCCGAGCGGCTGGCGGCGGTCGATCGCGTGGTGCTGCGCGGCATCGGCGCGGGCGGCTTCCCCGGCGCCAGCGTCGTCGTCGGCCGCAAGGGCTACGCGGTCGTGAAGCGCGGCTACGGCGCCCTCTCGTGGGGCGGCGCGCCGGTCGACGAGCACACCATCTACGACGTCGCCTCCCTCACCAAGGTCGTCGGCACCACCGCCGCGATCATGGTGCTCTACGACGAGGGCAAGCTCGATCTCGACGCCCCGGTCCGCGCCTACCTGCCGGCGTTCACCGGCGGCGCGAAGGACCGCGTCACGCTGCGCCACCTGCTGACGCACCGCTCCGGCCTCCCCGCGGGCCGCGAGCTGTGGCGCACCGCGTCGTCGCCGGCCGAGGCGCGCCGCCAGGTCATCGAGACCCCCCTCTACTGCGCGCCGGGCGCCTGCTACGAGTACTCCGACCTCGGCGCCGACATCCTCGGCTTCGTGGCCGAGGCGGTGAGCGGCCAGCGGCTCGACACCTTCCTCGACGAGCGCGTGTTCCGCCCGCTCGGCATGACCGACACGTACTTCCGTCCGCCCGCCGCGCTGCGCGCGCGCATCGCGCCGACGGAGGTCGCCCCGCCGCGCGGCTATCCGCTCCGCGGCGAGGTGCACGACGAGAACGCGTTCGCGCTCGGCGGCGTCGCGGGCCACGCGGGGCTGTTCAGCACCGCGGCCGACCTGTCGATCTACGCCGCGATGCTGCTCAACGGCGGCGAGTACGGCGGCGTGCGCGTCATCGCCGACAGCACGGTGCGCCTGTTCACCGCCCGCGCGGCCGGCACGCGCGCGCTCGGCTGGGACACGTGCAACCAGCGCGGCAGCTGCGGCTCGCTGATGGGCGCGAACGCGTTCGGGCACACGGGCTTCACGGGCACCTCGCTCTGGCTCGACCCGGAGCGCGACATGTTCGTGCTGCTGCTGACGAACCGCGTGCACGCCGCGCGCGCGCTGCGCCCCGCGAAGGTGATCGCCGACGTGCGCGCCGACCTCGCCGACGCGGCGGAGCTGGCGGTCGCCGACGATCCGATGGGGCTGCGCGCGATGCCCGCGTCCTTCCGCGCCGACGAGGCCTCGGGGTGGAACCGCGCCGCGCGCACCGTGAGCCGCGGCAAGGCGCGCAAGTCGAGCAGCAGCAAGGCGTCGCGCAGCAAGAGCGCGCGCGGCAAGGCGTCGTCGAGCAAGTCGAAGTCGTCGAAGTCCTCGTCCGCGAAGAAGTCCACGGCGAAGAAGTCCACGGCGAAGAAGTCGAGCGCGAAGTCGTCGTCGTCGAAGAAGGTCACGGCGAAGAAGGCGCCCGTGAAGAAGTCGAGCGCCAAGAAGCGCGGATGACGGTGATCCAGCACGGCCGCAGGATTGGTTGGGGGCGGCGATGAGCCGCCCCTCGTCGCGTCCGGGCGATCGCTCGCCCGACCTTGTTGCGCTGCGCCGCGCCGGTGATGTTCCGGGGGTCTCCCACGCCGTGCCCCCCGTGACTCCCGACGACACTCCCGCGCCGACGCCGGCGCCCGACGCCTCCGCCGCGACGCCCGCGTCCGACGCCCCCGCCACGGGCGCCCCCGCGCCCACGCTCGACCAGGTGCGCCTGGCGCTGCGGCGCGTGAAGGACCCGGAGCTCAACCTCAACATCGTCGACCTCGGCCTGGTCTACGACATGGCGGTCGACGAGCGCGCGGTGCGCATCGACATGAGCCTCACGTCGCCGGGCTGCCCCTCGGGCCCCGAGATCATGGGCGAGGCGGAGCAGCAGCTGCGCTCCCTGCCGGGCGTCGAGGACGTGGTGGTGAACCTCGTCTGGTCGCCGCCCTGGACGCCCGAGCGCATCGAGCCGCGCGTCCGCGCCTACCTGGGCTTCTGAGCCCACGGCCCCCGCATCGAATCGCCCCCGCCCGGCACTGCCGGGCGGGGGCGACGTCGTTCGCCGGGGCGCCCGACCGTCAGCCGGCGGCCAGGACGCAGACGTGGGTCTGGTCGGGATCGCGCGCCGCCGGGCCGCCGATCACGGTGATGGCCGGACGCCCGCCCCGCTCGCCGACGCGGGCGCGCACGCCGGCGGCCGCGAGCGGCCCCGAGAGCCAGCGCACGCCGCCGGACGCCGCGTCGGCCGCGTAGGTGCCCGCCGCGCCGTAGGCCTGGTAGCGCCCCGCGTCGACGATCGTCACGGCGCCCTCGACCGGGATGTCGCCGGCGTACGGCGAGCGATAGGCGCAGGCGTAGCGCCCGACCGGCAGGGCGGCGCGCCCCGCGCCCGGGTCGGGCGCCGGTGCCGGCGGCGCCGGCGGGCGGTTCACCACCGGCGTGACCGACGTCCGCAGGCGGAGGCCGACCGACCGGATGCCGTACGGGAACAGCTCCCCGGCGGGGAACGCCACGTCGACGGACTCGCCGGCGGCCCCGCCCTCCGCCAGCTCGAGGAGCAGGGGCCGGCTCCGGCCGCCGGGCTCGCGCACCGCAGCCGTCACGCGATAGCGGCCGAGCGGGATGTCGTGCAGGAATGCCGTCTCGCCGATCGGCCCGCCGCCGCGCGCGAGCGCGGCGCCCGTGCGCGTGAACGCGAGCGTCCGCCCCGCCGAGCCGTCCGCGAGGGGCCCCAGCGGCTGCAGCGTGAACACCACCTGCGCCGCGGCGGGCAGCGCGCCGGTCATCGCGGTGAGGTAGGCGCCGTGATACGATCCGGGCGCGTCGGGGTCCGGGCCGTTGATGCAGCGCTTCGCGCCCGACAGGCGCAGGACGAAGTGGCGCACGATCCCGCGATCCGACGTCACCCGCCCGCAGCCGGCGTCCGTGCGGTCGAGCCAGAGCTCGCGATACGTCTGCCCGTCGTACCGCACGTCCGCGAAGCCGTCGACGTCGTAGTGCCCGAGCGGGACCGCGACCCGGTACTGCCCGCGCGCGTCCGTGGTGGTGCGGATCGTCGTGCCGCGCCCCGCGCCGGTGCTGCCGGAGATGCGGATCGTGGCGCCGGCGACGGGGCGGCCGGCCGCGGTGCGCACGGTCCCCGCGACCACGTTCGGCACGGGTGTCTGCGCCGGGGCGGCGGTCGCGCCGGCGACCAGCGCGGCGACCAGCGCGGCGAGCAGGAGCGGGCGCGGGCGCGGGGCTCCCGGCGCACGCGGTGAAGCCGGGTGGGGCATGCGGACCTCCAGGTGCGGCGGGTCGAGGGACGGCCGACGGGGCGTGCCGCCACTGTCGGGCTCCGATCCCGCGCCGTCAAGCTGGGGCCGCGCGGGTGCTCCACGATCGTTGCCCTCCCGAAACGCGAATCGCCCCCGCCGGCGGTGCCGGGCGGGGGCGACGTCGTCAGGGCATGGGGCGGTCAGCGCGGCGCGAGCACCGCGCTGGCGCGCTGCCGCGGCCCGTGCGTGCGCATCGCCAGCGCGAGCACGCCGATCGTGCGCACCAGCAGCAGCAGCCCCGCGAACATGAAGAGGTCGGCGACGTTCATGATCCACGCGCCGCCGTCGTGGTGCAGCGCGAGGAAGTCGGGGACGCCGCGCGGCGACGACACCAGGCTGGCGAGGTTGCCCGCGCCGCCACCGGCCATCAGCGCGAGCGCGGTGGGCGCGTGGCGGTCGAGGCGCGCCAGCACCGGCACCAGCATCACCAGCATCCCGATGACGACGCCGGTCGCCACCATGTTCAGCTCGCGCGTGTGCGCGCCGAGCCACACGCCGCCGGCGGACGCGGTGTTGTAGACCAGGTGCAGCGAGAGCGGCCCGCCGAGCGCGATCCCTTCCTGCCCGCCGAGGAGGGCGACGGCGATCGCCTTGGTGACCAGGTCCGCGATCGCGACCAGCGCCAGCAGCGGGAAGAAGCGCAGGGCGAGCGCCCGCTCCGACAGCGGGGCCGGGGCCGCGACCGCCGGGGCGGCCGCCGTCCGCGGCAGCGCCGTGACGCGGTCCGCCGTGCGGGTCACCGGGATCGGGACGACGCGCTCCTGGCGCTCGGGCTCCCCGCGCGGGCGCGGCGGCGTGGCCGGCGTGGTCGGGGTGCGGCGGCGCGCGTGCGGGTCGAACGGCAGGACGGTGGCCATGACGACGGGGCGGGACGGGGAACGGCGGACGGCTCTGGCCCCCGACAGGGCAGGCGGCATGCCCGCCCTCGCGGGCGCGCGACCGCCGCCGGCCGTTGCGCCCCATCCTCCGCCCCGACAACGGGTTACGCCGGCGGCGCCGCCGTCCCGGGTGACCCGTGCCGATCCCTGCCGCCGGCCGCCCGTCCTGGCGACCACGGCCGCGCCGCCACGACCGCGTGGCGGCGGCGCCCCCGCGTGGCGCGCGCGCCGTCACCCGTCGC
>CBHYLO010000367.1:0-5163 GCA_966128675.1 uncultured bacterium
TCGTCGCCGCGGACGTCCAGCCCATCGCGCGTGCGGCCGGACGCCGTGCGCACCGACTGCCAGGGCGCCGCGGCGCGCAGCGTCTCCACGAGGTCGAGCCGCGCCCCGCGGCGCGGACGCCCCTGCCGCGTGCCCACGCGCCGGCCGCGCGCGTCGTCGCGCTGCTCGGCGCCCTTCCGCCCCGCGGACGCGCGCGCGACGCCGCGCGCCGTCCGGCCGGCGACGTCCGCGAGCAGGGCTGGAGGCAGCGACGCGCGCGCGGCATCGATCAGGAGCTCCGCCGGCATCACGTCGCCGCGCTCCGCGTCCGCGTGCGGGGGCGAGTCGCCCGTGTCGGGCTCCGACGCCGACGCGGGCGGCGCGGGCGGCTCGGACGGCGCGGGCACGCGCGTCGCGCGCGGGGCCAGCACCAGCGCCACCGCCCACGCGAGGTCGTCGTCGCCGAGGGCCGTGCGACCGGCGCAGGCCGCGGCGGCGCGGGCGGCGCGCACCGCCAGCAGCAGCGCGCGCGGCGACGCGACGCCCAGCGCCTCCGCGACCGCGGCGAGCGCGGTGACGTGGGCGCGCTCCGGCACGACGGCGTCGAACGCCGCGCCCCCGGTCGGCGGCGGGGTGGGCGCGTAGCCGTCGGGGAGCGACACGTGGAGCGCCAGCCGCTCCAGCAGCGTCGCGGACAGCTGCTCGCGCTCCTCCGCGCCGGCGGCGACCGCGACGCAGACCTCGCTCTCGTGCACGGCCGAGAGCCCGTCGCGCTCCAGGCGCAGCGCGCCGTCGTCGATCGCGCGCGCGAGCACCGCCACCGTCCCCGGCGCGGCGTCCGCGGCGCGCGGGAGCGCGAGCGTTCCGCCGTGCGCCTCCGCGAGGAGCCCGCGCGCGAGCGTGCGCGTGCCGCTGGCGAGGGTCGCGGCGACGTCCAGGCCCCCGAGCAGCCGGTCCTCGCCGACGCCCGTCGGGACGCGGCGCCACGGCGCGTCGCGCCGCGCCGCGCGCAGCCCCTGGAGCCATCGCTCGCACTCCAGGCTCCCACCGACGACCAGCGAGCCGCCCAGCGCGGCGGGGGCGGTCGCGAGCAGCGCCAGCGCCGCGTCGGCCGCCGCGGCCGCGGTCGCGCCGTCCCACGCGTCGGCGCGGACGTGCTCCCCGGTCGGCGTCACGTCGGGGCGCCCGCGCCGAACACCTCGTCGATCGCGCGGGCCACGCGGGCCGTCGATCCGGACTCGTCGAGCGGATCGCGGCGCAGGCGATGGCGCAGCGCCATCGGCGCCACGCGGCGCACGTGGTCGTCGCGCACCGCGTCGGCGCCCTCGTACGCGGCCAGCGCGCGGGCGGCGCGCAGCAGCGTGAGCTCCCCGCGGATGCCGTCGGTCCCCAGCCGCGCGCACAGCTCGGCCCCCAGGCGCAGCACGGCGGCGGCGGGCGTGAGGGCGGCGATGCGCGCGCGGGCGCGCGCCACGCGGCGCCGCACCACCTGGTCGGCGCGCGTCCACTGCGCGATGAAGGCGTGCGGGTCGCGGTCGAAGGCGTCGCGGCGCAGCACGACCTCCACGCGCGTGTCGGCGTCGGCCGGCGTCGTGACCTCGACGGCGAGGCCGAACCGGTCGAGCAGCTGCGGGCGGAGGTCGCCCTCCTCGGGGTTGCCGCTGCCGACGAGGACGAAGCGCGCCGGGTGGCGCACGCTCAGCCCCTCGCGCTCGACGACGTTCTCGCCGGTGGTGGCGACGTCCAGCAGGAGGTCGACGAGATGGTCCTCCAGCAGGTTCACCTCGTCGACGTACAGGAACCCGCGATGCGCGCGGGCCAGCAGCCCGGGCTCGTACGCCTTCTCGCCGTGGCGCAGCGCGCGCTCCAGATCGAGCGCGCCCACCAGCCGGTCCTCCGTGGCGCCGAGCGGCAGGTCGACCACGGGGACCTCGCCCCTGCGTCGCCCCGCGTGCTCGCCGCGGGCCTCGCGCGCGTGGCAGTCGTCGCACCGGGCGCCGTTGGCGGTCGGGTCGCAGCCGTAGCGGCACCCCGCGACCACGGACTGCGGCGGCAGGACGCCGGCGAGCGCGCGCACCGCGGTGGACTTGGCGGTGCCGCGATGCCCGAGGATGAGGACGCCGCCGATGGTCGGATCGATGGCCGCCAGCAGCAGGGCGGTCTTCATCTCCTCCTGCCCGACGATCGCGGAGAACGGGTAGCGCGGGCGCACGGCGACTCCTCGGGACCGGGAACGGTTGCAGCCACGGTTGCAGCCGGAGCGGGCCCCGACACGCTACGGCCGGCCGCGGACTGTCGCAAGTGCTTTACGGTGTCGGTGTGTAAATCGAAGTTGACAGTCGGAGGGTTCCGCCGTAGCTTCGCCCGGACCGACGTCGCCGGGGCTCCGACGACGTCGCGCCGTCCCCGCAGGACCACCCCGCAGTGGAGCGATCGCATGGCGCTCGCGGGACCGATGGCCGACCGCCTTCCCGTCGCCCCCGTGGCCGGCGCCTCGTGGCGCGACCGCGCGGCGTCGTGGCGGGATGCGCTCTACGCGAGCCCGGCGTTCCAGCGCTGGGCGGCGCGGATCCCGGGCGTGCGCTGGGTCGCCCGGTCGCGGTCGCGGGCGCTGTTCGACGTGGTCGCGGGCTTCGCCTACACCCAGACGCTCGCCGCCTGCGTGCGCCTGGACCTCTTCACCGTCCTGCGCCAGGCGCCGCAGCCGGTGCAGGGGCTGGCCGCCCGCCTCGCCCTGCCCGTGGAGGGGCTGGAGCGCCTGCTGCGCGCCGCGGCGACCCTCGGCCTCGTGGAGGAGCGCAGCGGGGGCCGCTGGGGGCTCGGGCCGCTCGGCGCCCCGCTCCTCGCCGCCCCGGGGCTCGCGCAGATGGTCGAGCACAACGCGCTGCTCTACGAGGCGCTGCGCGACCCGCTCGCGCTGCTGCGGCGCCCGGCCGCCGACCGCGGGACCGCGCTCGCCGAGTACTGGCCGTACGCCGCCGGGCGCCGGAGCGCCGTCGGCGCCGCGGACGTCGCGGGCTACACGGCGCTCATGTCGGCCACCGTGCCGCCGATCGCCGACGAGATCCTGGACGCGGTATCGCTCGACGGCGCGCGGACGCTGCTCGACGTCGGGGGCGGCGAGGGGGGCTTCGTGCGCGCCGTCGCGGCGCGGCACCCGGGACTGCGCCTCGCGCTGCTCGACCTGCCGCCGGTGGCCGCGCGGGCCGCGCGGCGCCTGGGCGACGCGGGGCTGGCCGACCGCGTGACGGTGCACGGCGGCGACTTCCACGCGCAGGCCCTTCCTTCGGGCGCCGACGTCGTGACCCTCGTGCGCGTGCTGCTGGACCACGACGACGCGGCGGTGCTCGCGCTGCTGCGCCGCGTGCGCGAGGCGCTGCCGCGCGGCGGCCGCGTGGTGATCGCCGAGCCGTTCGCCGGCGTGCGCGGCGCCGAGGTGGTGGGCGACGTCTACTTCGGCCTCTACCTGTGGGCCATGGGGCGCGGGCGCGCGCGCCGCGAGGGCGAGCTGCGCGACCTGCTGCGCACCGCGGGATTCCGGTCGGTGCGCACGCGGCGCACGCGCTATCCCGTGCAGTGCGGCGTGATGGAGGGCGTCGCGTGACGGCCGCCGTGCTCCCCGCTCGCGCGACGCTCGCGCCGCGCGCCGCACCGGCCGACGCGATCCCGCGCGCGGCGACGGCGGTCGTGTTCGACGCACCCGGCGCGCTCGCGCTGCGCGAGCTCGCGCTGGCCACGCCGGGCGATGCCGACGTCGTCGTCGACGTCGAGTGGAGCGGCATCAGCGCCGGCACCGAGCGCCTGCTGTGGCGCGGCACGATGCCGTTCTTCCCCGGGCTCGGCTATCCGCTCGTCCCCGGCTACGAGACGGTGGGGCGCGTGCGCTGGGCCGGGCGCGGGAGCGGGCGCGCGATCGGCGAGCGCGTCTTCCTCCCCGGGTCGTACAGCTTCACGGCCGCGTGCAACCTGTTCGGCGGCGCGGCGCGCACGCTGGTCGCGGCCGGCGCGCGCGCGCATCCCGTCGGCGAGTCGATCGGCGCCGAGGGCGTGCTGCTCGCCCTCGCCGCGACGGCGCGGCGCTGCGTCGGCCGCGACGCGCTGCCCGACCTCGTCGTCGGCCACGGCGTGCTGGGACGACTGGTCGCGCGTCTGGTGCTCGCGCTCGGCGGCCCCGCGCCGACGGTGTGGGAGATCGAGCCGCGGCGCATGGGCGGCGCGGCCGGCTACGCCGTGTCGCGTCCCGAGGACGACCCGCGCCGCGACTACCGCTGCATCTGCGAGGTGAGCGGCGCCAACGGCCTGCTCGACGCGCTCGTCGCGCGGCTCGCCAAGGGCGGCGAAGTGGTGATCGGCGGCTTCTACACCGAGCCGCTGGCCTTCGCGTACGTGCCGGCCTTCCTGCGCGGCGCGCGTCTCCGCGTGGCCGCCGAGTTCACGCCCGACGACCTGGCCGAGGTGCGCGCGCGGGTGCGCGACGGGCGCCTGTCGCTCGACGGGCTGCTGACGCACCGCGTGGCGGTGCGCGACGCGCGCGCGGTGGCGGACGCCTATGTGACCGCGTTCGACGATCCTGCCTGCCTGAAGATGGTCCTCGACTGGAGACCCGACGCATGACCGTGGCGCCCGCGCTCGTCCAGCTGCAGTCGAACGTCCGCGCCGAGGCGTCGGCGGAGCCCGCGGTCGCGCACGTCGGCCCGGTGACGAAGGCGACGCAGATCATCGCGATCTACGGCAAGGGCGGCATCGGCAAGAGCTTCACGCTCGCCAACCTGTCGTACATGATGGCGCAGCAGGGGAAGAAGGTGCTGCTCATCGGCTGCGATCCCAAGAGCGACACGACGTCGCTGCTGTTCGGCGGGCGCGCCTGCCCGACGATCATCGACGTGTCGTCGCGGAAGAAGCAGGCCGGCGAGAGCGTCGCGATCGGCGACGTCTGCTTCAAGCGCGACGGCGTGTTCGCGATGGAGCTCGGCGGGCCCGAGGTGGGGCGCGGGTGCGGCGGCCGCGGCATCATCCACGGCTTCGAGACGCTCGAGAAGCTCGGCTTCCACGACTGGGGCTTCGACTACGTCCTCCTCGACTTCCTCGGCGACGTCGTGTGCGGCGGCTTCGGGCTGCCGATCGCGCGCGACATGTGCCAGAAGGTCATCGTCGTCGGCTCGAACGACCTGCAGTCGCTCTACG
>CBHYLO010000368.1:0-5161 GCA_966128675.1 uncultured bacterium
GAGACAGACGAAGCCGTTCTCGCTCTGCCCGCTCGGCGAGCACACGTCGTGGCCCGACACCCAAGCGAGGGCGGGGGAGGACCAGAGGGTGTTACACGAGCGGGGCAGATACGTTCCGTCGTCGCCCGCGTCCTCCTCGGCCCGCTCAGGCGTCGCCGGATACCCCGCCTCCGTGATGACCGACGCGATGACCTCCGGCCGCGCGACCGCCGGGTCGAATTCCACTACCGCCCGCCCCCGCGCCAAATGCGGCCGGTACGGGCTGGGGGGCCCCCGGGTGATGGGCGGGGGGGGGGGGGGGGCGCGCCGCGCCCCCGGGCGGGGCGCCCCCCCGGCGCCCGCCGCCGCCCTCCATGCCCCCACGCGACGCCCGCACGATCCGCGAGGAGCTGCCCGCGCGCACCCCCTGGCGTGCGCGGGTCCACCAGGTCGTCTTCGAGAACGACACGCCCGCGGGCCGCGCCTTCGACCTGGCGCTGATCGCGCTCGTGCTGGCGAGCGTCGCGATCGTCAGCCTGGAGACCGTCGGCGGGCTGGCGCCCGCGACCTACCGCGCGCTGCGGGCGGCCGAGTGGACGGTGACGATCGTCTTCACCGTCGAGTACGTGGTGCGGCTGGTCGCGGTGCGCCGCCCGCTGGCCTACGCCGCGAGCTTCTTCGGCATCGTCGACCTGCTGGCGATCGCGCCGACGTACGCGAGCCTCGTGTTCCCGGGCGCGCACGCGCTGCTGGTGGTGCGCGTGCTGCGGCTGCTGCGCATCTTCCGCGTCCTCAAGCTCTCGCGCCACCTCACCGAGGCGCACACGCTCGGCCGCGCGCTGCGCGCCAGCTCGCGCAAGATCACCGTCTTCCTGCTCGCGGTGTGCACGCTGGTGGTGGTGATCGGCACGCTGATGTACGTCGTGGAGGGCGCGGAGCACGGCTTCACGAGCATCCCCGCCAGCATGTACTGGACGGTGGTGACGCTCACCACGGTGGGCTACGGCGACATCTCCCCCAAGACGCCGCTCGGCCAGCTGCTGGCGTCGGTCGTGATGATCATGGGCTACGGGATCATCGCCGTGCCCACCGGCATCGTGACGGCGGAGCTGACGCAGGGCGCGCGCGGCGCGCCGGTGTCGGGGCAGGCCTGCCCGTCGTGCGGCGCCGAGGGGCACGACGTCGACGCGCGCTTCTGCCGCATCTGCGGCGCCGCGCTCTGAGACGCGCCGACGCCGCACTTGCCGCGGGGCACGACGGCGCGCGAGTGTATGCGGGACAGCCCGCGTCCGCTCCCCGCGTCCCGCCGCCATGTCCCGCCTCGCCCCGCTGCTCGCCCTCGCCCTCGCCGCGCCCATCGCCGCCGCCGCCCAGGAGCCGGCGGCGTGGGGCGCGTCGCTGAGCTTCGCGACCTTCTCCATCGCCGCCGTCGATCCGCGCACCGGTGAGACGGGCGTCGCGGTCACCACGCGCGTGCCGTGCGTCGGCAACGGCGTGCCGTGGGTGCGCGCGGGCGTGGGCGCGGTGGCCACGCAGGCCAACACGCGCACCGAGTACGGACAGGAGGTGCTGGACGCGATGGCGAAGGGCGCGTCGCCCGACGAGGCGCTGAAGCGCGCGCTCGCCGCCGACAGCAACGCGGCCAGCCGGCAGGTGGGCGTCATCGCGCTCGACGGGCGCAGCGCGCAGCACACGGGCACGGGGACCACCGCGTGGGCGGGCCACCGCGCCGGCCGCAACTTCGTCACGCAGGGCAACCTGCTGGTCGGCCCCGCGGTGCTCGACGCGGTCGCCGCGAGCTTCACCGCCAGCGAGGGCGCGCCGCGCCACCTCGCCGACCGGCTCATCGACGCCGTCGCGGCCGGCCACGCCGCCGGCGGCGACGCGCGGAAGGGGCGCGCGCAGTCGGCTGCCGTCGTCGTCGCGGACCCGCGCCCGGGACGCTCGCGCCGCCCGGACAGGATCACCGCCTTCATCAACGTCTGCGAGCATCCCGAGCCGGTGGCGGAGATGCGGCGCATCTACAACACGATCTCGCAGACGCTCGGCTTCCGCACGCTGGAGCAGCCGTCGGGCAACGACGTCTGGCAGCTGAAGATCATGCTGCACGCGCTCGGCCGCTTCCGCGCGGGGACGCCGACGCTCGCGCGCGACTCGACGGCGCTGCTGTACACGCCCGAGACGGTGGCCGCGGTGGACGCCTTCCGCGCCTCCGAGCAGCTCGCCACGCCTGCGCTCGGCTCGCCCGCGGGGCTGGTGGACGCGGCGACGGTGGAGCGGCTGTGGGCGGCGCTGGAGCGGGCGGGGAAGGCGCAGGCGGTGCGCGCGCAGCTGCTCGACCTCACCGCCGTGCGGCGCTGACGGAGCGACGCCGATGATGAATCGACGGGAGTTCTCCGCCACGCTGCTCGGCGCCGCAGCCGCCTCGCTCGTGCCCGACGTGACGCTCATCGCGCAGCCCGCACGCCGCGTGAACGGCGCGCGCCTCAACCAGCACCTCGCCGCGCTGTCGCGCTTCGGGCGCACCGAGGCGGGCGGCGTGAACCGCGTCGCCTACAGCGACGCCGACCGCGACGCGCGCGCGTACGTCGTGGAGGCGATGCGCGCCGCGAAGCTGGAGCCGAGCGTGGACGCGGCGGGCAACATCATCGGGCGGCGCGCGGGACGCGACGCGTCGCTGAAGCCGCTCCTCTTCGGCTCGCACGTGGACAGCGTGCCCGATGGCGGCAACTACGACGGGCCGGTGGGATCGCTGGCGGCGATCGAGGTCGCGCAGACGCTGGCGGAGCAGGGCGTGGTGACGCGGCATCCGCTGGAGGTCACCATCTGGCAGAACGAGGAGGGGGGGCTCTACGGCAGCACCGCCGTCGCGCTCGGCCTCACGGAGAAGGAGCTGGCGAACGTCAGCCGCAGCGGGAAGACCATCGCCGACGGCATCCGCTTCCTCGGCGGCGATCCGGCGCGGCTGGCGGAGGCGCGGCGCCGCAAGGGCGACATCGCGGGCTACCTGGAGCTGCACATCGAGCAGGGCGGCACGCTGGAGCGGGAGAAGGTCGCGATCGGCGTCGTCGAGGGGATCGTCGGCATCGGGCAGTGGGAGGTGACCGTCACCGGCTTCGCCAACCACGCCGGCACGACGCCGATGCCCGGGCGGCAGGACGCGCTGCTGGCGGCGGCGCGCTTCGTCGACATGGTGCACCGCGTGGTGACGACGACCGACGGACGGCAGGTCGGCACCGTCGGCCGGCTGCAGGCCTTCCCCGGCGCGCCGAACGTGATCCCCGGCCGGGTCGTGTGCACGCTGGAGCTGCGCGACCTGGATGCGGCGAAGATCGCGGCGCTGTACGCGCGCATCCGCACCGAGGCCGACGAGATCGCGAAGGCCACGGGGACGACGTTCGCGTACACGGAGCTGCACACCAACCATCCGGCGCCGAGCGATCCGCGCGTGCGGGCGCTGATCGCGGCGTCGGCGCGCGAGCTGGGACTGTCGACGCGGGTGATGCCGAGCGGCGCGGGGCACGACGCGCAGACGATGGCGACGCTGGGGCCGATGGGGATGATCTTCATCCCGAGCATCGGCGGCATCAGCCACGCGCCGAAGGAGTTCAGCACACCGGAGGACATCGTGAACGGCGCGAACGTCCTGCTGCACACGCTGCTGAAGCTCGACGCGGGGCTGCCCGCATGAGGCGCGCGCTCGTTCTGCTGGCCGCGCCCGCGGCCCTCGGCGCGCAGGCGCCCGCGACGCCGCCCGCCGCGCGCGCGCCGGCGCCGTTCGTGGTCGAGGAGACGACCATCGCCGACGTGCACGCCGCGATGCGCGCGGGCAGGCTGACGTGCCGCGACCTCGTATCGCGCTACCTGCGGCGCATCGAGGCGTTCGACAAGAACGGCCCCGGGGTGAACGCGATCATCGTGGTCGCGCCCGACGCGCTGGCGGTCGCCGACTCGCTGGACGCGCGCCTGCGCGCGGGCGGCCCGCTTGGCCCACTGCACTGCGTGCCGACGATCGTGAAGGACAACTTCGAGACGAAGGGGCTGGCGACGACCGCGGGCTCGCTGTCGATGGCGGCGTTCGTGCCCGACCGCGACGCGTTCCAGGTGCGGCGCGTGCGCGCGGCCGGCGCGATCGTGCTCGCGAAGTCGAACATGGCGGAGTTCGCGTTCACGCCGTTCGAGACCGTGAGCTCGATCCTGCCCGGCTACACGCGCAACCCGTACGCGCTGGACCGCGTGACCGCCGGCTCCAGCGGCGGCACTGCGGCCGCCGTCGCCGCCAACTTCGGCGAGGTGGGCCTCGGCACCGACACGGGCAACTCGATCCGCGGGCCGTCGTCGCACCAGGCGCTGGTCGGGATCCGCAGCACGATGGGGCTCACGAGCCGCGCGGGCGTGGTGCCGCTGAACTTCGCCGCCGACGTCGCCGGCCCCATGGCGCGCACCGTCGCCGACGCCGTCGCGGTGTTCCAGGTCGTCGCCGGCCACGATCCGGACGATCCCGCCACCGAGGCCGCGCGCGGCCGCGCGATCCCGAGCTACGCGGCGTCGCTGGTGGCCGACGGGCTGCGCGGTGCGCGCATCGCCGTGTTGCGGCCCGCGTACGAGCGCCCGTCGGCGGACGACGAGGTGCTGGCGGTGTTCGCGCGCGCGGTCGCGGACCTGCGCCGCGCGGGCGCGACGGTGCTCGACTCGCTGCCGATGCCCGCGGTGGACTCGCTGCTGCGCGCGAGCCCCGGCGAGTGCAACCGCTTCAAGTACGATCTCGAGACGTACCTCGCCGGCACGAACGGCCGCGCGCCCGTGAAGACGCTCGACGAGATCGTGCGCTCGCGCCGCTTCCACCCGACCATCCAGACGCGCCTCGAGTACGCGCAGCGCGCGACCGTGCCGCCGGACTCGCAGCCCGGCTGCCAGGCGGGCGAGCGGCGGCGCGCGGCGCTGCGCGTGGCGCTGCAGCGCGCGATGGACGCGCAGCGCCTCGACGCATTCGTCTACCCGACGTGGAGCAACCCGCCGCGGCTCATCGGGGACCTGAACACGCCGGCGGGCGACAACAGCCAGGTCTTCTCGCCGCTCACGGGCTGGCCCGCGGTGCAGGTGCCGATGGGCTGGACGCGCGGCACGCTGCCGGCGGGGATGACGTTCTTCGGCCGCGCGTGGAGCGAGCCGACGCTCTTCA
>CBHYLO010000369.1:0-5159 GCA_966128675.1 uncultured bacterium
CGGGGCTCCGCGGCACCGCGAGCGGCCCGATCCGCCTCACCGGCACGATGGACGACCTGCGCGTCGCCTCCACGCTGCGGCTGAGCGACGGCGGCGCCTTCTCGGCCCGCGGGCAGCTCGACCTCACGGGCGTCATCGGCTACGACATGCTGGTGACGACGACGCTGTTCAACGCCAACGCGGTGGTGGCGAAGGCGCCGCGGACGTCGCTCACGGGGCGCTTCGCGGCGCGCGGGCGCGGCACCGACCCGGCGACGCTCACCAGCACCGTCGCCGCCGACATCACCACCAGCACCATCGACACGATCGCGGTCGACTCGTCGCGCATCCGGCTGCGCGCGGCGCAGGGCCTCGTGCAGGTGGACACGTTCACCGTGCGCGCGCCGGGCACCGCCGCCGACGTGCAGGGGGCGTTCGGGCTCACGGGCACGCGCAGCGGGACGCTCGACTACCGCGTCGCCATCGACTCGCTGCCGGCGATCGCGCGCTACCTGCCGCGCGACACCGGCGCCGTCGCGCCGCGCCCGCTGGCCGCGGCCGTGCAGCGCGCGAAGGCGCGCGCCGACTCGGCCGAGCGCGCGCGCCGCACGATGGTGGCGGTCGCCGCGGGCGACTCGGCGCCGGTGCCGCGCGTCCGGGTCGACACCGCGCCCAGCATCCCCAAGGACTCGCTGTCGGGCTCCGTGTTCGCGGCGGGGCGCATCAGCGGCTCGATCGAGAACTTCGACCTGCGCGGCCGCGCGGGCGCCACGCAGCTCGTCGCGCTGGGCAACCAGGTCGGCCGCGCCCGCGTCGCGTACAACTGGCTCGGCGCGCGCACGCCGGGCAGCGCGCTCGCCGTCGCCGCGGTGGCCGACTCGGTGCGCGCCGGCGGCTTCGCGCTCGACAGCGTGGACGCGCGCGCCACGTGGCGCCCCGACGCGGTGGGCACCAGCAGCGGCACCGGCGTCGTCGCGGTGTTCCAGGACGTCGGCCGCAGCTACGACCTGCGCGCCGACTACGCCATCTTCCCCGACCGGCGCGAGGCGACGTTCTCGCAGCTGCGCCTGCGCTTCGACTCGACGCTGTGGGCCGCGACGCGCCCGGGCGCCGTGCGCTGGGGCCAGCCGGGCATCGAGGTCGAGACCATCGAGCTGACGAACGGCGCGACCGGCCGCCTGTTCGTCGACGGCAAGCTGCCGACGACGGGCCCGGCCGACCTGACCGTCGCCGTGCGCGACTTCCAGATCGGCGACGCGCTGGGCCTCGTGCAGAGCGACGTCGCGATGACCGGCCGGGTGTCGCTCGACGCGACGCTGCAGGGCACGGCCGCGGCGCCCGTCATCAAGGGCACGGCGACGGTCGCCGGCGCGCAGTACCGCGGCACCGAGGTGCCCGACGTCCGCGCCACGGTGGACTACGCGGACGCGCGCCTGAGCGGGAACGCCGAGGTGACGCGCGGGCCGCGGCCGGTGCTGACGGCGACCGGCTCGCTGCCGATCAACCTCGCGCTCCAGGGCGTCACCGGCCCGCGCCTGGCGCAGGACGCGGCGGTCGCGGTGGACGCGCGCCTCGACTCGCTGCCGCTCGACCTGGCGTCGCGCTTCACGGACGCGGTCTCCGACGTGCGCGGCACGGCCGCCGGCACGCTGTCGGTGCGCGGCCCGCTGCGGAAGCCCGTCGCCACCGGCGACCTGCAGCTCGCCGACGCGTCGATGCGCCTCACGGCCACGGGCACGCACCTGCGCGACGCGCTGGGCACGATCCACCTGCGCGGCGACACGGTGGTGATCGACTCGATCGTGGGCTACACCATGACGCGGCGGCGCGGGCCGCTGGCGATCCGCGGCGGCATCGGCATCGCCGACGCCACCAAGCCGACGTTCGACGTGCGCCTGATCGCCGACCGCGCGCGCGTGCTCGACAACGAGCAGGGGCGCGTGGACGCGAGCGCGCAGATCTCGATGTACGGCCCGTTCGACCGCGTGTTCGTGAGCGGCGGCGCGCGCGTGCTGGGCGGCGTGGTCTACGTCCCCGAGTCGGACAAGAAGCAGGTGCTGAAGGCGGGCGACCCGGCGGTGTTCGCGGTCATCGACACGACGCGCCTGGACGTGGGCGAGCTGATCCCCGCGCAGTCGCCGCTGCTCGAGAACCTGCGCGTCGACCTGTTCGTCGGCGTCGACCGCGACACGTGGGTGCGCTCGCGCGAGGCGAACGTCGAGGTCTACAGCGACGGCGACCTGCGGCTCCGCGTGGACCGCGCGAAGCAGGCGCTCGTGCTCGACGGCGTCGTCGTCACGGAGCGCGGCCAGTACACCTTCCTCAGCAAGCGCTTCCAGGTGAAGCGCGGCTCCGCGACGTTCGTCGGCTCGCAGGAGCTGAACCCGAACCTGCAGATCACGGCCGAGTACGAGGTGCGGCAGGCGGCGCGCGAGCCGCTGGTGATTCGCATCCAGATCGGCGGGACGGTGCTGGCGCCGCGCATCGCGCTGGAGAGCGACGCGCAGCCGCCCATCGCGCAGTCGGACCTGCTGAGCTACCTCGCGTTCGGCAGCGAGAGCGGCTCGCTGCTGCAGGTCGGCGGGTCGAGCGTCTCGGGCGCCTCGTCCGGCGGCGTGCCGATCGGCGCGACGGCGTCGCTGGCGAGCAAGCAGCTCGCGGGCGTCGCGCTCGGCGTGCTCGCGGACGCCAGCGAGGCGCGCCTCGGCCGCTCGCTGGGCGCGGACGTGCTGAACATCACGCCGGTCCCCGACCTCCCGCCTGAGCAGTTCGTCGAGCTCTCGGGGCTCGAGACGGTGCTGAAGGGCACGCAGATCGAGTTCGGGAAGTACTTCAACCGGCAGCTGTTCGTGGGCCTGCAGGCGACGCCGGCGTTCTACGAGCTCAATCCGCCCGTACCCGGCTTCCGCCTCGAGTACCGCTTCGCGCGCCTCCCGGGCTTCAGCCTGGAGTCCGCGTGGCAGCCGCGCTTCTTCCTGCCCGAGCCGTCGCTGGCGCCGGCGGAGAAGGTGGAGGCGAAGAACGCGCTGGGGCTGTTCCTCGTGCGACGCTGGCGCTTTTGAGGGCGCGATACGGCGGAGGACGGAACGGCGGAGGACGGTGAAGCGGAAGACGATGGAACGTGAAACGGAGAGGCGGATGCTTCGAGCTCAGAGCATCCGCCTCTCCGGGGGGTTGTCTCCTCCCAACCCCCCCCCCCCCGCCGGTCCCACGCCATATCGTTTTCCGCCGTCCCGTCCTCCGCCTTATCGGCTTCCGCCGTACTCGTCGTACAGCCGCGCCATCGCCCGCATGCCCTTGTCGTAGTTGTCGAGCGACATCCACTCATTGGGCGCGTGCGCGTTCTCGCCCGGCAGGCCGAAGCCGACCAGCAGCACCGGCGCGCCGAGGACGCGTTCGAAGTCGCCGACGACGGGGATCGAGCCGCCCTCGCCCGTCACGACGGGCTCGCGGCCGAACACCTCGGCCAGCGCGACCTTCGCCGCGTCGAACAGCGGGCCGCCGAGGTCCGCGCGCCAGGGGCGGCCGCCGTGCAGGTGCGTGGCGGTCACCGTCACGCCGGCCGGCGCCACGCGCGCGACGTGCGCCTGCATCAGCGCCTCGATGCGCTTCGGGTCCTGGTCGGGCACCAGGCGGCAGCTGACCTTCGCCATCGCCTTCGCGGGGAGCACGGTCTTCGCGCCCTCGCCCGTGTAGCCGCTCAGCAGCCCGTTCACCTCGCAGGTCGGGCGCGTCCACAGGCGCTCCAGCACCGTGTATCCCGCCTCGCCGCCGAGCGCCGGCGCGCCCGTCTCGGCGCGGAAGTGCTCCTCGTCGAACGGGAGGCCGCGCATCTGCGCGCGGACCGCGTCGGGGAACGGGCGCACGTCGTCGTAGAAGCCCGGGATCGCGACCTTCCCCGTCTCGTCGTGCATGGTCGCGAGGATGCGCGCGAGCGCCATCGCGGGGTTCACCACCGCGCCGCCGTAGCTGCCCGAGTGCAGGTCGCCCGCGGGGCCCTGCACGTCGATCTGGAAGTACGCCATCCCGCGCAGCGAGGAGAGGATCGACGGGATCCCCTTCGCGAACATGGCCGAGTCGGAGATGGCGACCGCGTCGCACGCGAGGCGCTCCCGGTTCGCCTCGATGAACGCCTCGAGATTGACGCTCCCCACCTCCTCCTCGCCCTCGGCCAGCACGATGACGTTCACGGGCAGCGTGCCGCGCACCTTGAGGTGCGCCTCCAGCGCCTTGACGTGCAGGAAGAGCTGGCCCTTGTCGTCGACGCTGCCGCGCGCGTAGACGTTGCCGTCGCGGACGGTCGGCTCGAACGCCGGCGAGTCCCACAGCTCCAGCGGCTCGGCCGGCTGCACGTCGTAGTGGCCGTAGATGAGCAGCGTCGGCTTGCCCGCGCCCGCCTCGCGCCACTCGCCGAGCACGATCGGGTGGCCCGGCGTGTCGATGGTCTCGGCGCGCAGGCCGACGGTCTCGAGCGCGTCGTGCAGCCACGCCGCCGCGCGACGCGTGTCGGCGTCGTGCTCCGAGCGCGCGCTGACGCTGGGGATCCGCAGGAAGTCGAACAGCTCGTCGCGCACGCGCGCGGCGTTGGCGTCGAAGAAGGCGGCGAGGTCGCGGGACATGGCGATGGGACGTTGAGGGAGAGCGGGTCGCGGACCGTCAGCGCGGCCCGGCGAGCGTGCGGCCGAGCGCGAGGCCGGCGAGGGTCGCGAGGAGGCCGAGGACGACGCTGGCGGACGCGTAGGCCGCCGCGCGCGCGTAGGCGCCGCGGCCGGCCAGGGCGACCACCTCCGCGCTGAAGGCGGAGAAGGTGGTGAAGCCCCCGCACAGGCCGACGCCAAGCAGCAGGCGCGCGGCGGAGTCGGGGCGCTCGGGCGCGGCGGCCAGCACGACGCCGAGCAGGAGCGAGCCGGCGACGTTGATGGCGAGCGTCCCCACGGGGAAGCCGGCCGAAGCCGCGGCGAGCGCCCGCGTGAGCAGGTAGCGCGCGACGGAGCCCGCGGCCCCGCCGGCGGCGACGAGCAGGAGAGCGGCGGGCGCGGGGGTGGGTTGCACGGACGGGAAACTAAGGGGCGGAGGACGGAACGGCGGAGGACGGAACGGCGGAGGACGGACCGGCGGACGACGATGCAGCGGACGACGGAAGGGCGTGACACGATGGAGCGGAGCGGTCCGCCCCCTCG
>CBHYLO010000370.1:0-5151 GCA_966128675.1 uncultured bacterium
TCTCCAGCGCGTGGTAGAAGACGCCGCTGTTGCCGCCCGGCGGCACCTTCCACTCCAGCGCCAGCTCGAAGTTCTTGTATTTGTCGGTCGTGACGATGTCGCCGCCCTGCGCCGTGCGCGTGAGCGCGCCGTCCACCACCGACCACCCGGAGTCGGGCATCGCGGTCTTGCCGTAGCCGCGCCACCCCGCGGTCGACGTCCCGTCGAACAGCAGCTTCCAGCCGTCGGCGCGCTCGGCGTCGGTGAGCGTGTTCGGCGCGCCCGGCTGCGCGGCCGACGAGTCGACGGTGCCCATGGCGGTCTGCGTGGCGGCGGTGGAGTCGGCGCGTGCCGAGTCGGTCGCGGCGTCGGTCCGCTGCCCGCAGCCCGCAGCCGCGGCGAGGAGGAGCGCGGCCGGAACGAGGAGGGGTCGTCGCATGGTCAGAGGCTCCAGCCGTCGCGATACCGGCGCGTGAGGAATGGGTTGGCTTCGGGCACGTTGGTCACGGTCATCGCGGCGGCGTCGTAGGCGATCTTCCGCCCCTGTCCCGCGCGCAGCGCGACGATGGGGAGCAGCATCGTCTCGTTCAGCGCGGCCGCGTACTGGAACGGGCTGCTTGCCTCGCCCTTCCCCTTGCACGCGTTCGCCCAGTTCACCTCGTGCGGCACGTCCACGCGCGCGATCGTCTTCGGCACGCGGTCGGCCGCCTCCTGCAGCGACGCCGGGAAGACGCGCGGGTTGTTGCCGTACGTCTCGTAGATCAGGATCCCCTTCTCGCCGATGAACACCCCGCCGCCGCCGTCGCCGCGCGGCAGCGTCTCGCCGTCCGGCAGGAAGTTGGGGCGCGGCGGCATCAGCCCGCCGTCGTACCAGAACAGCTTCACCGGCCCGCGCGCGCCGACCGCGGGATACTCGTACTCCGCCGTCATCGCCAGCGGATAGCTCGCGGGGTTGTTCGCGGCCCCTCCCCATGGCGTGGACGACGCGCTCACGCTCGTCGGCTGCGTGAGGTCGAGCGCCCAGTACGGCTGGTCGATCAGGTGCGCGCCCATGTCGCCGATCGCGCCCACGCCGAAGTCCGTCCACCCGCGCCAGCTGAACGGGTGGTACGCGGGATGGTACGGGATCGGCGGCACGGGGCCGCAGTAGAGATCCCAGTCGAGCCCCGGCGGCGGCGACTGCGGGTTGGCCGCCATCGCGGCCAGCACCGCGTTGTCCACCGTGCGCATGTTCCAGCGCGGCGGCGCGACGGGCAGCGGCTTGCCGTCGCTCAGCGCCAGCGGCGGCTGCGGCGCGGCCGCGGGCGCGGCGGCGCCGTTCGTCGCGGCGGAAGCATTCGCGACCTCCGGCCGCGGGATCCCCTGCGCCCAGTAGCGCACCGGACGGTCGGTCCAGACGTGCACCTCGCTCACCGTGCCGATGATGCCCGCCTGAATCAGCTCGCGGATGCGGCGCGTCCCCTCGCCCGAGTGGCCCTGGTTGCCCATCTGCGTCACGACCTTCGGCAGCTCGCGCGCGGTCCGCGCCAGCAGCCGCGACTCGTACACGGTCGCCGCCAGCGGCTTCTGCACGTACACGTGCTTCCCCGCGCGCATCGCCCGCACGGCGATCGCGGCGTGCAGGTGGTCCGGCGTCGCGACGACGATGCCGTCGAGGTTCTTCTGCTTGTCCAGCAGCTGCCGGAAGTCGGCGTACTTCGTCGCCTTGAGGTACGTGCGCTCGAGCGCCTGCGCCTCCCGCAGCGACTTCTCCGCCGCCTTCGTGCGCTCCTCCATCCACTTGGCCCGCTCGGCCTCGGGCACGGTCGCCGGCGCGCTCGTCGGCGGGCGCACGCGCAGTCGGCCCGCGATCGACCGCTCGACGTACGGCATGTCGACGTCGCAGATCGCCACGACGTTCTCGCCGAGGAGCTGCGACCAGTTGCTCATGCCCATGCCGCCGGCGCCGACGATGGCGACGTTCAGCGTGTCGCTCGGCGCCTGGTAGCCGGGGCCGCCCAGCACGTGGCGCGGGACGATCATCGCGCCCATCGCGAGCGTCGACGCGGTGCCGACGAACTCGCGGCGGGTGATCGGGTTGGTCACGGGACGGGTGTCGTCCGTCATGCGGGTCGGCTCCGGGCGGTGGCGAGGCGGTCGAGGGCGGGCGGTCGCCACGTGCCGCGGGCGACCGGGGGGACGTAGTCGGCGATCGTGTCGGGCGCCCACTCCAGCGTGCGGCGCTCCTCCGCGCTGCGGTACGCGGTCATCAGCAGCTGCACCACTTCCAATCCGTCGGCGAACGTCAGCCGCGGGGCCTCCTTCCCGAGGAAGGCGCGCGCGAAGTGGCGGTTCTCGGCCTCGTAGCCGTAGGCCGCGGCCTCGTTCACCACGACCGGCATCAGCCCCGACTCGGCGTTCTGCTTCTCGATCAGGTCCTCGCCGGCGCGGCCCTGCACGGCGCGGCTGAAGAAGAGCTGCAGGCCGGTGTCGAGGGAGCTCCAGCGCATCGAGTACTCGGGCCCCAGCAGCTCGGCGCTCAGGCGCAGCCCCGCGCCCACGTAGCTCCACGACGTCGACGCCTCGCCGATCGCGGTGTGGCCCTCCGCGGTCTCGAACTCGATCGTCGCGCTGGCGAAGTCCTCGGACGGCGCGCGGTGGTAGTCGACGCCCATCTGCTGCTGCAGCGCCGCGCGGTACTCGGGGCGCGTCCACTTGAGGCTCGCGATCTGCGCCGTCACGCGCACCGGCCGCACGCTCGACAGCGGCTCGCCGGGGCGCGTGAGCAGGTGCCGCACGAGCAGCGCGGAGTGGCACATCATGTCGTTCAGCACCCCGCCGCCCTGCTGCACGCCGCTCCAGAACCACGGCATGTGCGGGCCCGCGTGCTCCTCGGCCGCGCGCGCGAGGTACGGCCGTCCGGTGGCCGACGCGCCGCGCGCCCACAGCAGCTCGCGCCCCGTCTCCACCTGCGGCGCGAACAGCTGGTTCTCGAGGTACGCGGTCGGCAGCCCCACCGACTCGACCAGCTCGATCACGCGGCGCGCCTCGGCCACGTTGCGCGCCAGCGGCTTCTCGCAGGCGAGCCCCTTCAGCGTGCCGCGCCCGTCGCGAATGGCCTGCACGATCGCCTCGACGTTCGCGACGCGCGCGTGGTTTGGCCCCACGAGCCAGATCGCGTCCACGTGCGGGTCGGCGACCAGGTCGGCGATGGAGGCGTGCGCGCGCGCGTCGCCGACGTCCAGCGACCGCGCGTACGCCGCGGTCGCCTCCGCGTGCTGCGCGTTGGGGCTCCACACGCCGCGCACGTCGGCCTCGCGCACCGCCTGGAAGGAGCGGATGTGGAAGCGCGCGATGAAGCCGCTGCCGACGAAGCCGATCCCCAGCCGGTCGCTCATCGCGTCGGGGTGCCCTGCGGTGCGACGCGCGTCGTCATCAGGTCGTAGCTGACGCCCAGCTTGTCGAGCGCCGGCTTGGGGCACCCCTGCCAGTTGGGGTTGAAGACGTTCCCCTGGTACTGCAGGTCCTTCCACCCGATCGCGCTCGAGAAGAAGCCCGACGCGACCATGTTGCGGAAGTTGTTGAAGAACGCCGCGCCCGGCCGCAGCGCCGGCGGCGCCTGCGCCGCGGGGCCCGCGATGTCGTCGAGGATCTGGTGGCGCTGCGCCTCGCTCGCCTGGTGGTACGCGACGTTGAAGCGCCGCCGCGTCTCGGTGTCGAGCCAGCGCAGCCCGCCGCGCATCGCCACGCGCGACTCGTCGCTCGTCTCCTGCACGGACATGTGGTGGTCCATGTACGCCGGCACGCCCGCCTCGGTCGCGCTCCCCGAGCGGTCGTCGCGCGGGATGACGTCGTCGGCGAGCACGCCGACCGTGCGCCACTCGCGCGCGGTGAAGAACTTCCGCTTCGGCGCGCTCGCCGCCGGCGGCGCCGTCTGCCCGGCCGGCTGGTTCGGCGTCGCGTGCGGCGTGCGCGGCGGCTGCGCGGGCGCCTGCGCCTCGACGACGCCGGCGAGCGGCAGCACGCCCAGCACCTTGAGCGCCGCCCGTCGATTCATGTCGCTCATCGGATCGCCTCCACGCCCGGCGCTCCGCGCTCGGCGCTCGGCCAGTTCGCGTGACGGAGTGGGCGCCGAGCGCCGGTCGCCGAGCGATACACGGAATTCCTCATCAGATCTCCCCCGCCTTCCGCTTGGCCGTGATCGCGTCCGCCGTGCGCCACGCCAGCGCGAGGATCGTCCACGTCGGGTTCTTGTCCGCCTGCGACACGAACGGCGCGCCGTCGGCGACGAACAGGTTCTTCACGTCGTGCGCCTGGCACTCCGCGTTCAGCACCGACGTCTTCGGATCGCTCCCCATGCGCGCGCCGCCCAGCTCGTGGATGATGCGCCCGCCCGGCGCGAGCCCGTACTGCTGCTCCTTCGTCGGCATGCCGCTGAACACCGTGCCGCCCATCTCCGCGATCAGCTTGCGGAAGGTCTCCTGCATGTGCTTCGACTGGTTCATCTCGTGGTCGGTCCACTCCCAGTGGAAGCGCAGCACCGGGATCCCCCACTGATCGACGACCGTCGGGTCGATCTCGGCGAAGCTCTTGTCGTTCGGGATCATCTCGCCGCGCCCCGAGAAGCCGATCGTCGCGCCGTAGTACTTGCGGTAGTCCTCCTTCAGCTTCTTCCCGTAGCCGGCGACGTTCGGGTAGCGCTGGATCCCGCCGCCGAAGCCGTACGACGGCTGCCCCAGCCCGCCCCACACCTCGATGTGGTAGCCGCGCGGGAAGTCGAGCTTCGCGTTGTCCAGCCACCACGGCATGTACACGTGCATGCCGCCCACGCCGTCCTCGTTGTGCGGGACGTGGTCCACCATCGCGGGGATGAAGCCCGAGACGTCGGTGCCGGTGGTGTCGGTGATGTAGCGCCCCACCGTGCCGCTGCCGTTCGCGAGCCCCTGCGGGAACGCCGACGACTTGGAGTTGAGCAGCAGCCGCGCGCTCTCCAGCGCGCTCGCCGCCAGCACCACGACCTTCGCGCGCACGTGCCGGTCCTCGCCGCTCGGCTTGTGCACGTACGACACGCCCGTCGCCAGCCCGTCGCGGCCGACCGTCACCTCGCGCGCCATCGCCTCGGTGATCAGCGTCAGCTTCCCCGTCGCCAGCGCCGGCGCGATCAGCACGTCGGGGCTCGAGAAGTTCGCCTTC
>CBHYLO010000371.1:0-5149 GCA_966128675.1 uncultured bacterium
GGGTCGGCGAACGAGGGACTACGGATGCTCCGGATGCGACGGATCCTGCGGATCGCTCCTCGGAGCGCACGGAGCGTCGCCGCCACACGGAGCGATCCGTCTCATCCGTTCGATCCGGAGCATCCGTAGCCAAACGCGTAGTTCGTGCACGCCGTCCACCACGTTGGCGGCCGAGGGCACGAAGCGGAGCCGCAGCCCGCCGCCCGCAGCCCTATCGCCCCATCCCCCGCAGCTCGACCATCAGGCAGCGGTCCTGCACGACCGCGATCCCCGCGCGGGCCAGCTGCTCCGCCACCGCGTCGTGCCAGATGCCCGACTGCAGCCAGACGGCGTGCGGGCGCGCGGCGAGGATGTCGTCGACGTGGGCCGGGAGGTCCTTCGGGCGGCGGAAGACGTTCACCAGGTCGATCGCGCCCGGCACGTCCGCGAGGCGGCGATAGACCGGCGCGCCCAGGATCTCGGTGACCTCCGGGTAGTAGACCGGCACCGGGACGATCTCGTAGCCGGCCTGCTGGGCGTACTTCGGGACGTAGAACGCCGGCTGCATCGACTCCGGGGTCTTGATGCCGAGCACAGCAATGCGCTTCACGCGGCCCAGGAGGGCGGCGATGGCGGCGGGCGTCTCGAGCAGGCGGGAGCGCCAGTCGGGGTCGGGGGGGCTGGGGCGGATCGCGGCGGCAGTCATGCCGGCCGGTTCCTGCGAGGACCGTGCGCGCGGGGGCGGAGGCGAGCGCGGGCGCCGGCCGTTAGCTTGCGGGCGCTCAACCCAACTCGACCAGGAGACTCATCGATGCGGATGCTCGTGCTCGGTGCGGGGCTGCAAGGCTCCGCCTGCGCCTACGACCTGCTGCAGAACCCGGCGGTCACCGAGGTGCGCCTCGCCGACCTGCACGTCGGCACCATCGCGCCCTTCCTCGCCCCGTTCTCGGGGCCACGGCTCATCCCGACGCCGCTGGACGTGCGCGACCGCGAGGCGGTGCTGGCGCTGATGCGCGAGTGCGACGCCGTCATGTGCGCGCTCCCGTACTACTTCAACCTCGAGATGACGCGCCTCGCCATCGAGGCGGGCGCGCACTACTGCGACCTCGGGGGCAACACCGACATCGTCTTCCAGCAGCGCGCGCTGGAGCCCGACGCGGCCGCGCGCGGCGTGAGCGTCATCCCTGACTGCGGGCTGGCGCCGGGGATGGTGAACATCCTCGCGCAGCACGGCATCGACCAGCTGGACGAGGTGTCCGCGGTGCGCATGTTCGTCGGCGGGCTGCCGCAGAACCCCGAGCCGCCGCTGAACTACCAGATCGTCTACTCGCTGGAGGGCGCGCTCGACTACTACACGACGATGTCGTGGGTGCTGCGCGACGGCCAGCGCGCGCAGGTCACGCCGCTCTCCGAGATCGAGCCAGTGGACTTCCCGTCGCCGCTCGGCACGCTCGAGGCGTTCCACACCGCGGGCGGGCTGTCGACGATGCCGTTCCGCTACGAGGGGCGCATCCCGACGATGGAGTACAAGACGCTCCGCTATCCCGGGCACGCGCACATCATGGCGGCGATCCGCGAGCTGGGGCTGCTCGACCTGCAGCCGATCGACGTGAAGGGGCACCGCGTGGTGCCGCGCGACGCCTTCGTGACGGCGGTGACGCCGAAGCTGAAGAAGCCGGGCGGGCACGACGTGGTCGCGCTGCGCGTGATCGTCGAGGGCACGAAGGACGGCCGTCCCGCGCGCCTCGGCTGGGAGGTGATCGACCGCTACGACGCGGAGCACGGCATCAGCGCGATGATGCGCACGACGGGCTACTCGCTGTCGATCACGGCGCAGATGCAGGTCGCCGGCGAGGCGGGGCGCGGCAAGGTCTGCACGCCCGACGAGTGCATCCCGCCGGCGCGCTACATCGAGGAGCTGGGGCGGCGCGGGATCGAGGTGCGTCCCATCTGACGCTGCGCGCCTCGTGACGTGACGAAGGGCCGGCTTCCGCGTGGAGGCCGGCCCTTCGTCGTGCTGCGGGCTGCGGACATCGGATCTACAACCGCCCGGGATGCGCCGTCGTTCAGCCCCGCAGCCCGCGGTCCGCAGCCGCTCGCGGAGCCCGGCGCTACCGGGAGAACCCTGCCATGGTCGCCCCCATCGCGTCGATCGTCGCGCGGGCGTTCCAGCGATCGCGCCCGTTGAAGATGAAGCTGAAGGCGAGCACCTCGCCGTTCTCCGCGGTGACGTAACCGCCGAGCGCGATCACGTCGTTCGTCGTGCCCGTCTTCGCGTGCAGGTTGCCCTGCGCGGGCGTGCCGCGCATGCGGCCGCGCATCAACTCGCTCTCGCCCGCCACCGGCAGCGACGCGTGGAACACCGAGCCCCACGGCGCGCGGTGCGCGAGGCCGAGCAGGTGGATCATCGAGCGCGCGGTCACGCGGTCGAGCGTCGAGAGGCCGCTGCCGTCGCTCACCTGCACGGCCGACGTGGGCACGTGCGCCTTCTCGGTGAGGAAGCGCTGCAGCATCGCGTTGCCCGCGACGGCCGAGCCCTCGCCCTCGCGCGCGGGGCCGCGCACCGCGTTGCGGAAGATCATCTCCGCGAAGTGGTTGATGCTCTCGCGGTTCATCACCGCCACGAGGTCCGCCAGCGGCGGCGACTCGACCGTCGCCACCCGCTCGGCGCCCGCGGCGGCGCGGCCGGCGCGCAGCTGGCCGTCGACCGTGATGCCGCGCTCCGCGAGCGCCGCGCGCAGCGCGCCCGCCGCGAAGGTCGGCGGGTCGGCGACGACGAGCTGCAGGCGGCGCACCGGCGCGCCGCGGCCGATCCAGCCGCGCGCGACCACGTGGCCGTCGGCCGCCCGGATGACGCGCACGCCGTTCCCGCCGCCCGCGCGCGTGGTCACCGAGCTCTCGACGCGGATGCCGGTAGTCGCGGGCTCGAGCAGCACGCGGCCGTCCGGGTGGATCGCGACGACGACGACGTTCTCGTTGATCGAGAGCGCGGAGAAGGGCGCCGCGTAGCCCGCGCCGGCGTAGCGCGTGAGCCAGCCCTCGGGGATCGTGCGCGCCTCGAAGGCGCTGGCGTCGGCCACGAGGTCGCCCGTCACGCGCTTCACGCCCGCCGCCGCGACGCGCTCGGCCAGCAGCTTCACGGGCGCCGCGTAGTCGTTGCCGGGCTGGAAGCGGCGCGAGAACGCCGGGTCGCCGTCGCCGCGCATCACGAGGTTGCCGCGGAGCGTGCCGTCGCCCTCCAGCGCGCCCTCGCGCAGCACCTCGGTGCGGAAGCGCCAGTCCGGTCCCAGCCGGTCGAGCGCGAGCGCCGACGTGTACATCTTCATCGTCGACGCGGGGACCATGGGCGCGTCGGCGTCGCGCGCGAACAGCGTGTCGCCGCGCGTGACCGAGACCACCATCGCGCCCCACTGCCCGTCCTCCCGGCGCGAGAGGATCGCCCCGAGGTCGCTGGAGAGCGCGGCCGCGCTGCGCGGGGTGGTCCAGCGCGGGGCGGGCGGCGCGGCCGGGCGGGCAGCGGCGCGGCGCGCGGTGCTCCGGCGCGTGGTCCGGCGCTTCGGCGCGGCCTTCCGCTTCCGGGCCGTCTGCGCCTCGACGGTGACGGCCGAGTCGAGCAGGGGGAGCGGCGCGGCGTGCACCACGGGCGCGAGCGGCACCGCGAGCGCGGCCAGCGCGGTCGTGAGCACGAGGCGCGCGGCGGCCGCCAGGGGGCGGCGCGCCGCGCGCGCGGGAGGAGCGATCGACGTCATGACGGTGCGGCGGGGCAACAGGCGTTCCAGGCGGCGGGGGCGATCGCGTGGCGCACGCGACGCCTTCCCGACGATCACCCCGCCCGCGGCGCCACGTTCCGAAATGCGCCGCGGCGCCGCGCGTCCCGCAGACTATGCCGTCAGACCTTGAAGATGAAGTTGCGCCGCCACGCGACCCACAGGATCGCCAGCCAGAGCCCGACGAAGGCGAGCGCGAAGGCGAGCGACGCGTTCTTCGGCGCCAGCCACGACGCGAACGCCGCGTCGTAGATCGCCTTCTGCAGCGCGACGGGGCGGCCGTCCACGTCGACCTTCAGGATCGAGTAGATCATCCGCGCCATCAGCCCCGAGCCGAGGAAGGCCAGCATCGGGTTCACGCCGTAGATCACGAAGGGCTTGGTCCAGCCGCTGTACCGGTGCACGTCCACCAGCCACATGATCGTGGCGAGCGCGACCGCGGCCATGCCGCCCGTGAACAGCACGTACGAGCTGGTCCAGAGCGACTTGTTGATCGGGAAGACCCAGTGCCACATGAGCCCGAACATCATCGCCAGCGCGCCGGCCGCGAACAGCCCGTTGAGCCGCTCGCTGAGGCCGTGCTCGCGCTGGCCGATCCACCGCCCCGCGAAGTTGCCGAGCATCACCGTGCCGGCGGCGGGGAGCGTGGACAGCAGGCCCTCGGGGTCGCGCAGGCCGCCGCCGCCCGCCCAGAGGTGCGCGGGGGTGAGGATCACGCGATCGAGCCAGGCGTCGAGCGTGTGCCCCGGCTCGCCCAGCAGGAAGATGCCGAGCGTGTCGGTGCCGGGGACCGGCAGCACCGTCATCGCGATCCAGTAGCCGTAGAGGATCACGGCCAGGATCACGACCTGCTGCTTCAGCGTCGTCTTGAAGGTGAGCAGCCCGGCGACGATGTAGGCGAGCCCGATCCGCTGCAGCACGCCCATGATGCGCAGGTGCTCGGCGCGGTAGACGACGCGGTCGAGGAACGACGCGTCGGGGATCCCCTTGATGTCGCCCCACTGGAAGAACGGGAACGCGCTGAGCGCGAGGCCGAGCAGGAAGATCATCGCGCCGCGCTTGAGCAGCGCGCGGAGGACCTGGCCGTCGGTGGCGCCCTGCGCGCGGCGCGCGCCGAGCGAGAGCTGCGTCGTGATGCCGACGATGAAGAGGAAGAACGGGAAGATGAGGTCCGTCGGCGTCCACCCGTGCCACTCGGCGTGCTCCAGCGGCGGGTAGATCGCGCCCCACGTGCCGGGATTGTTCACGAGCAGCATCCCGGCGACGGTCATCCCGCGGAAGACGTCGAGCGAGAGCAGGCGCTCGCGCGCGCGCGGCGCGGGCGCGGCCGCGCGGACCGTCTCGGTGCCGGCGGGCGCGGGCGCGGTGGGCCGGGGCGGCGCCTCGACCGGCGCCTCGACCGG
>CBHYLO010000372.1:0-5139 GCA_966128675.1 uncultured bacterium
CCCGCCGTTCCCGCCGCCGTTGTTGCCGCCGCCGTTGTTGCCGCCGCCGTTGTTCGTCCCGCCGTTGTTCGCGCCGCCGTTGTTCGCGCCGCCGTCGCCGGCCGCGCCGTTGTTCGAGCCGCCGTTGTTCGAGCCGCCGTTGTTCGCGCCACCGTTGTTGGCGCCGCCGGTGGCGCCCCCGGCGGCCGCGCCACCGGTCCCGCCCGCGGCCCCCGCGGCGCTCGCCGTCATCGCGGTGCCGGCCGTGTTCATCCGGTCGCTCGAGGCGCCGCCCAGCCGGTTCACGCCCACGACCACGGCCACGGCGACCATGGCGACGAGCAGGGCGTACTCGACGAGCGTCGCGCCGCTCTCCTGCTGCAGGAACCGACGGAGCGGGTGGCGGAGGCGCGTGGGCATGGGCGGGAGCGGACGGGGCGTCCGGGGAGGAGGGGCGCGCGCGCCACAGGTGACCGCGCGAACATGACGGATATGATAACCATGCGACTCCCCCCGCGCACGCTCCGCGTGTCCGGTCGCGCTCGGCTGGAGTCCGGCAGAGGACGAGGCAGCCACCGGAAAGGTGACGCCGGCGTCACGCCGCGGCGCCGGAACACCCCGGCCTCGCCGCCGGGCTCGCGGACGGGCTACCCGATGCGGTGCGGCACGAACCGGCTGGCGTTTCCCGTGATGGGGCCGTCCGACTCGCGGATGCCGATCCCCGCCGCCTGGCCGCCGACCACCCAGCTCCCGATCACCGCGCTCGCGCCCGCGAACGTCGGCAGCGGCGCCAGCGCCTGGTAGACCCACCCCTCGTCGCCGTAGTCCCCGCGCGACTCGGCCACCGTCTCGCCGAACAGGACGAGCGACACGTTCGCGCCCTCGCGCGACAAGAGCGGCTTGCGCGCGTAGGCCTCCAGCAGCGCCTCGTCGAAGTACGCGGGCAGCAGGTTCGGGTGGTCGGGGAACAGCTCCCACAGGATCGCCAGGATCCCCTTGTTGCTGAGCACCATCTTCCACGCGGGCTCGATCCACCGCGTGCGCCGCGCGGCCGCGGCGAGGTGCGCGGCGAAGCCCTCGCGCGCCATCCACTCCCAGGGGTAGAGCTTGAACGCCGCGTCGATGGGCCGCTCGTCCAGGTCCACGAAGCGCGACCGGCGGTCGTCCCAGCCGATCTCCTCCATCAACAGCGGATGCGTCGCCAGCCCCGCCTGCTCGGCCGTGTCGCGCAGGTAGCCGACCGTCGCCTGGTCCTCCGGATCGGCGGTCGCCGCGAAGTGGACGAGCGGCGGCGCGCCGGGCGGCGCGCCCTCGCCGGGGCCGAGCATGAGCGCGCGCCACGCGGCGACGAGGCGCTCGTGGATCGAGTTGAACTGGTCCGCGCCCGGCGCGACGTCCTGCAGCCAGTACCACTGCGCGACCGCCGCCTCGACCAGCGCGGTGGGCGTGTCGGCGTTGTACTCCAGCAGCCGCGGCGCCCCGCGCCCGTCGTAGGCGAGGTCGAACCGGCCGTAGAGCGTCGGCTCGGCCGCCGCCCACGACGCCTCGATGAGCGGCACCGCGGCGCGCGGGATGGCCAGCTCGTCCCAGCGCCGCCGCTGGATGACGTGGCCCGCGGCCTGGACGCACAGGCGGTGGAGCTCCTGCGTCGCCTCCTCCAGCACGTCCACCTCGTCCATCGACAGCACGTAGGCGCGCGACTCGTCCCAGTAGGGCGCGCCGTCGGCGGCCGTGTGGTGCGGCAGCCCGATCGCCTCGACGCGCGCCTGCCAGTCCGGGCGCGGCGCGCTCGCCTCGCGGCGCACCGCTCAGCCGCCCATGCTGCGGCCCGCGCCGATGCCGCCGAAGCCGCCGCGCACCGTGCCCGTCCCGCGGCTGCGCCCCATGCTGGAGCCGGACGGCGCGCCGACGCTGCGGGCGCGGGACCACCCCTGCCCCGTTCGGAACGCCAGCCCGCCGGGCGAGCGGTAGCGCCGGCCGACGAGCGGCGCGTAGCCGCCGCCGGTCATCAGCCCGCTCGCCAGCCGGCCGCCGTAGTACCAGAGGAAGACCGGCGGGATGCCGCCCGACTGCCGGACGACGCGCCCCGAGTCGGCGACGGCCGGCCCGGTGGCGGTCGGGGCGTTGGTGGCGGTGCAGAGCGACTCGGCCACGACCCGGTTGGTGCCGCGCTCCACGCACTGCAGCGCCTCCTGCTGGCTGCAGGCGGCGAGCGAGGTGGCGGAGGCGACGAGGGAGAGCGGGACGGCGCGGGATCGCTTCACGAGTCGGGCGGATGACCGGGAGGGAGCGGGCGCGCGTCCGGCCGGGTGGGACGGCGCGCGGCGACACGCAGGATAGTACGGGGGCGACGCCCCGCCTGCTTCGCGCCGCGCGATGCAGTGGGGCCCGTTGCCGTAAGTCACGGCCGCGGATAGGTTTCGAGGCTGCTCACAACGGCCCCGGCCAACGCCGGGGCCTTCACACCCCCTCCTCCCACTCCGGCAACCAGTGGGGGGCGGCACACGCGACGTCCGGCGCGCGGCCTTCCTGGCCGTGGTCCGGGCCCGACCACAGGGAGGATTGCCACTCGTGTCCAACACGAAGGCCACGTCTCGCACGTACGAGGCGGTCTACATCTTCGACTCGGCGCTGGAAGACCAGCAGATCGCCGACAAGCTCCAGAAGCACCACGGGCTGCTGAGCGCCACCGGCGACATCACGCTCGAGCACTGGGGCCGCCGCCAGCTCGCGTATCCGATCGCGAAGCGTGAGAACGGCTACTACATCATCGCGCAGTTCACGCTCGATGACGTCACGGTGCTCCCCGAGTTCGAGCGCGCGCTGAAGCTCGACGAGGGCGTGCTGCGCTACCTGATCTCGCTGCACGAGCGCGAGCTCGGCGCCCCGCCGATGACGGAAGAGGAGCTGGCCGCCCGCAAGAAGGACGACGACGACGACGAGGACGAGGAATAACCATGCGCCGCCCCAAGAAGACCGATCCGTTCGCCGAGGCGCGCATCCGCTTCGTCGACTACAAGGACGACCGCCTGCTCTCGCGCTTCATCACGGAGACGGGCAAGGTGCTGCCGGGCCGCCTGACGGGTGCCACGGCGCGTCACCAGCGCCAGCTCGCCAAGGCCATCAAGAAGGCCCGCTACCTCGCCCTGATCCCCTACACCAAGGGGTCGCAGAGCTAAGATGGCGGCGGCCGAGCGGGGCATCTCGCCGGCGGCGCGGGAGCGGGGGTGGGGGCGGACGGTCGTCGCGCTCCTCGCCTGCCTCGCGCTCGCGGCGGCTCCGCTCTGGCCGGCGGCGGCCGGCCTGATCGCGGCGTTCGTGCGCGTCGCGCTGCCCGTCGAGCAGACCATGCTGCTCGTCGTGCCGGCGCTCGCGGCCTGCGCGGCGGTGGGCTGGTGGGCCGGCGGGCGGATCCTCCTCCTGCTGGCCTGGCTGGCGCTGGCGGCGTGGGTCGTGGTGGCCCCGCTGCCGGTGCAGGCGCCGAGCTATCCGTCGCTCGCCCGCGGGTGGGCGCTGCTGGTGGCCGCGGCGTTCGGCATCGTCGGCATCGTGGCGCCGGGGCGCGCGTTCTTCTCGCGCGCGCTGTCGTCGCTCGGGCTGGCCCTCGGGGTCGCGCTGGTCGTGCTGTTCGCGACCGACCGCGACCCGGGCCGGCTGACCCGGGTGATGACCACCGAGTACCAGCGCCGCGCGACGGCGTCGCTCGGCGCCTGGCGCGACCACGCCGCGGACGATGGCTGGCAGTCCGTCGCGGCCCGCTCCCCGGAGCTGGCCGAGCGGGCCGACGGGACCGTTGCCGGGCTGGAGGCGCTGCCGCAGTACGCGGCGCTGCTGACGCCCGCGCTGGTCGCGCTGGAGTCGCTGGCCGCGCTGGCGCTGGCCTGGGCGCTGTACCATCGCCTGAGCCGGACGCGGCTGGGGCCCCCGCTCGGGGCGCTCCGGACGTTCCGGTTCAACGACCAGCTGGTGTGGGGCGTGGTGGCCGGAGCGGCGATGCTGCTCGTGCCGTCGCTCGCCGCGCTGCGCGTCGTGGGCGCGAACCTGCTGGCCTTCTTCGGCGCGCTGTACGCGCTGCGGGGGCTGGGCGTCCTGCGGTGGTGGGCGCCCGAGAAGTGGGCCGCGCTCGCCGCGCTGGGCGTCGCGCTGCTGCTCCCCGTCATGGGGGTGACGCTGCTCGCCGGCACGCTCGGCGTGATCGCGCTGCTCCTGGGGCTGGGCGACACGTGGCAGGACTGGCGCAACCGGCGGCCGCGCCCGACGGCGTAGCGCCATTCGGCACCGCGCTCGCTCCGATCGATCGAACTCGACGTACGTCTTCGTCTCTTCATAGCTCGCTAGAGCTCTCTACTCGCGCCGCGCGCCCCCGGGACACCCGGGCGCTGGCGCGGCCCGACAAGGAGGACCCGATGGAAGTCATTCTGCGGCAGGCGGTCGAGAACCTGGGGCATCCCGGGGACGTCGTGACCGTCTCCAACGGCTACGCCCGCAACTACCTGCTCCCGCGCGGGGTCGCCTACCAGGCGACCGAGGGGAACAAGAAGCGCATCTCGCAGGAGAAGGCGCGCCTGGAGGCGGCCGAGGGCCAGCGCCGCGGCGCGGCCGAGGAGATCGCCAAGAAGCTGGAGGAGGTGTCGATCACCTTCGCGGCGCGCGTCGGCGAGGAGGGCAAGCTGTTCGGCTCCGTCACCACGCAGGACATCGCCGACCAGCTGGCGGCCCAGGGCTTCACGATCGAGCGTCGCCAGATCGACCTGCACGAGCCGATCAAGGCGCTGGGCGTCTACCGCGTGCCGGTCAAGCTGCACGCGGACGTGAAGCCCGAGATCAAGGTCTGGGTCATCAAGCAGTGAGTCGCGCGCCGCGGCTCCGGCCGCGGCGTCGCGCGCACGACCAGCACGTCCGGCGGGGGCGCGCGTCGACATCGACGCGCGCCCTCGTCTTGCATCGTCGGCCGGTGGCGATCGGCGTCCGGTAGGGACGGCGCGCGCGCCGGTGTTCTCCCGAGGAGCACCGGCGCGGCGTCGTCGCCGCCGCGCCATCACAGGCGCGTCGGGTGTGGTTCACCTGCCGCTTGCGCGCCCCTGGCCCGACCGGAACATTGCCCGAAGCCCCGGGTAAGCCCGGCGGTTCTGCCCGCTATAGCCCCTTCGATCCGAGATG
>CBHYLO010000373.1:0-5135 GCA_966128675.1 uncultured bacterium
TGGCGCGGCGACGGCGGCGCGGACACCACCGCGGTGCCGTGAGGTCAGCCTCCGCGCTGCACCGCGCCTGCTCCGTCGTGAGTGCCGGCGACGCTCGATCGAGCGTCGCCGGCTGACGCGTTTCCGCCACCCACCATGCCCTCCCACCGACGCGCCGCGAACGGCGACGAGGCGCCGACGCCCCGCCGCGTGCGCGTGACCGCGCGGGCCGCGGCGGCGTCGCGCGGCCTCTCGGTCATGGAGCGCGCGGACGCGCTGTGCGCGCGCGGCAAGCCCGCGGCCGCGCGACAGCTGCTGGAGCGGACGCTGCACCTGCGCGCCCGACGCGGTGACGCGACGGCGCCGTACACGATGCTGAGCGCCGTCGCGCGCACGCACCTGCTGGAGGGCGACGCGGAGGCCGCGCTGGCGTGCCTCGACGCGGCGCTCGCGTCGGCGGAAGCGGACGGCGACGCCAGCGGCATCAGCATCGCGCTCAACGGCCAGGCGGGCGTGCGGCTCCGTCGCGGTGAGCTCGACGAAGCCGAGCGCCTCTACCGCCGCGCGCGCGCCGAGGGCGAGCGCGCCGGGGAGCTGGACGCGGCCGCCAAGGCGGCGGGCCACCTCGGCATCGTCGCCAGCATTCGCGGCGACCTCGCGGCGGCGCTGGCGCACTTCGACGACTCGCTGTCCGCGCTGCGCCGGCTCGGCCAGGCGAACACGGTCGCGTATGCGCTGAACAATCGCGGCATGCTGCTGCGGCGCATGGACCGCTTCGACGAGGCCGGCAGGACCTTCGACGAGGCGCTGCACACGCTGACCGCGCTCGGTGACCTCACGGGGCGCGCGCTGGTGCACGTCAACCGCGCCGAGCTCGCGATCGCGCGTGGGCTGCTGGACGTGGGCAGCAGCGAGTGCGACGCGGCGTCCGATCTCGCGCGCCAGGTCGCCGACGACGGCATCCTCGGCGAGGCGCACAAGCTGTACGGCGTGATCGCGCGCGAGCGGGGCGACCTGGCGGCGGCCGAGGAGCACCTGCGCGCGGCGGAGGCGATCGCCGACGCTCGCCGCGACCTGCTGCTGCTGGGCGAGGCGCTACGCGAGCGCGCGGAGCTGCACCACCGCCAGGGCCGCAACCGCGACATGTTCCAGTCGCTGAACCGCGCGCACCGGCTGTTCGTGCAGCTCAGCGCGCGTCGCGACGTCGCCGACGTCGACGGACGCATGGAGCGCCTGGAGGACGAGTTCCTCCGGCTGGCGCGCCGTTGGGGCGAGGCGATCGAGGCCAAGGACCGCTTCACGCAGGGTCACTGCGAGCGCGTCGCCGAGCTGGCGTGCGCGATCGCGGAGCGCGCGGGCTTCGACCAGCGCGCCCTGTTCTGGTTCCGCATCGGCGCGCTGCTGCACGACGTCGGCAAGCTGATCGTCCCCGCCGAGGTGCTCAACAAGCCCGGCAAGCTGACCGACGAGGAGTGGGCGCTCGTGCGCAGCCACCCGTCGGTCGGCGTCGAGATGCTCGCCGACACCGAGTTCCCGTGGGACGTGCGGCCCATCGTCGAGTCGCACCACGAGCGCTGGGACGGCCGCGGCTATCCGGCCGGCCTCGCCGGCGAGGCGATCCCGCTCACCGCGCGCATCCTCTGCGTCGCCGACGTCTACGACGCGCTCACCAGCGTGCGCAGCTACAAGCGCGCGCTGACGCACGACGAGGCGATGGCCATCCTGCGGCAGGACGTCGGCACGCAGTTCGACCCGCACGTGTTCGCCTACTTCGAGGAGGTCGCGCCCGCGTGGCGCGCGCGCGTGGCCGACCTCGCGCCGGCCGCCGACGCGCCGCGCGCCGAGCCGGCGCCCGCGGGCCTCGACGCGCTCACGGGGCTGCCGGGCCGCGACGCGCTCGTCGCCGAGGCGGCGCGCGTCCTCGCCGCGCGCCGCGAGACGGGCCGCGCGACCGCGCTGCTGGCGCTCGACGTCGACGGGATGGCGGCGCTCAACGCGCAGCTGGGCCGCGCGCGCGGCGACGCGCTCCTGCCGCGCGTCGGCGAGATCCTCTCGCGCCACACGCGCGCGAGCGACGTCGTGGCGCGCGCGGGCGGCGACGACTTCCTGGTGCTGCTCCCCGACTTCGAGGCGGCGGACGCCGAGCGGATGGCCGAGCGGCTGCGCGCGGCCGCGGCGAGCGCGCTCGACACCGACGGGTCGCTCGCGCTCTCGGTCGGCGTCGCGGTGCTCGGCGGCCCGGCCGCGACGGTGGAGGCGCTCCTGGAGCGCGCCGAGCGCGCCCTCGCCGCCGCGCAGGTCGCGGGCGGCAACCGGCTCGTGCTGGCCGTCTGAGCTAGGCCTCGGGGCGCACCGCCGGCACCGCGCGGCAGTGCGGCCCGTGCTCCTCGCAGTACCAGCCGTGCCGGTCGTGCCACACGCGGTGCGCATTCGCCTCGCTGCCGAAGTGCACGCGCCAGACGCCGCGCACCCGCGTGCGCGCGCCGCCCACGCGCTGCGGGTCCAGCGCCTCGATCAGCACGCGCTCCGGGAAGAGCTCGAACTGCGGGGGTGGCGGCGGCGCGGCGGGCGCGGACGGCTTCGCGGACCTGGCGTGGGGGCGGCGTGTGCTGGTGCTGCGTGCCATGGGTGGGACGGATGCGACGAGGGCGGTGCGCGCCCGGCGCACCGCCCTCGTCAACATCGCGGACCCCGCGACGCGGGGAAAGCCCCGCGCGCACGGCACGCGCGACTCACGCCGCGCGCGTCTCGAGGTAGCGCAGCGCCTCGTCGGCGGCCGGCGCGGTGAGCCCGCCGGCGATCCGCTTGCGCACGATGCCGGCGACCTTCTCGTCGGCGATGCGCGCCAGCAGTGCCTCGATGCGCTCCATCTGCTCCGCGCTCGCGGGGCGCGGCTTCGGCGTCGCCCACTCGGGCAGCGCGGGAGGCTCCCACTTGAACCACTTCCCGTCCTTCGTCTTGGCCGAGAAGCGGCCGTTCTCGGTCACGACCGCCCACCCCTCCTCGAGGTCGTAGAGGTAGCGGCCGATCCCCCACTGCACCGCCGCGCGCTTCATCGCGTTCGACAGCCCGCCCTTCACCGGCTCGACGTCCGTGTTCTCGGCGCCGTCCCACTTGGTGACCCAGTCGGCCGAGCCGTCCGCGCGCTGCACGCGCACCGAGAGGCCGCACACCACGCCGCCCGCGGGGCCCTCCTTGTACACGTTCTGCCAGTTCTCCGGGCCCACGACCTCGTCGAACCGCTCCATGATCGCGCGGTTCGTCACGTAGGCCAGCACGCGCGCCCACGGCTTCCCGTTCTTCTCGCCCGCCGTCTGCACGCGCCACTCGATGTCCGCTGGCGCGAAGGGGTCGCGCAGCCGGGCCAGATCCGTCTCGTGTGTCATCCCGCCGTCTCCTGTTCGTCCGTCCGATATGAGAAAGTCCGGCGCCGGCACGTGCCGGGCACCGTACATCCATACCCCGAACGGAGACCGAAGTTCGCGGGGTCCGCGGGTTCCCACCCGGATCCCGGCAGGCGGGCTCAGGCCCAGCGCAGCTCCCACTCGCAGAAGGCGTCGCCTTCCAGGGCGCAGCGGACGTGGCGGACCCGGGGCTTCTCGCCCCCGGCGAGCGAGAGCGCACGCTCCAGCCCGCCGGTCTGCCGCCGGCAGAAGACCGGGCTCTCGTGGGCGAAGCCGATGAGCCGCAGCACCACCCGCCCGCCCCGCTCGCCGACGTCCTCCTGCTCCACCACCTTCATGTCGCCCGGGTGGTAGTAGAGCCGGAAGAGCGACACGCTCTGGTTCACGAACTCGAGCGGCGACGCCTTCCGCAGGATCCCGCCGTAGAGCTGCACGCCGAACGACTCGATCGCGTGCGCGCCCGCGCGCTCGGGCCAGTCCGGCACCGACGCGCCGATCACCTGCTCCGTCGCGTCGCTCAGCCGCGACCAGAGCGCGAACGGGAACTCGTCCGTCGGCGCGGCGTCCAGCACGCGCTTCCGCTCGCGCGCGGGCAGCGCCTCCAGCACGCGCGTGACCGCGGCCTCGCCCGCGACGCTCTCCACGAAGGCGAGCGTCGCGCGCAGCGTCGAGCCCTTCGCGACCTGCGCCGGGGCGGTCACGCGGACGCTCCCGCCGGCGACGGCTCCGCGAGCGCCGCGAGCGCCCGCCGGTCGATCTTCCCCGAGCCCAGGCGCGGCAGCGCGTCGAGCAGCACGACCTGCTTCGGCACCTTGTAGCCCGCGAGCGCGCCGCGCGCGAACGCCACCACGCGCGCCGCGTCCACCGGCTCGCCCGCGCGGGCGACCACGAACGCGCGGCCCACCTCGCCCCAGCGCTCGTCCGCGACGCCGATGACCGCGACCTCCGCGACGCCCGGACAGTCGGCGAGCGCCGCCTCCACCTCGCCGGGGAAGACGTTCTCGCCCCCCGAGATGAACATCTCCTTCCGCCGCCCGCAGATGCGCGTCAGCCCCGTCGCGTCGCGCACCGCGAGGTCGCCCGTGCGCAGCCAGCCGTCCGGCGTCAGCGCGTCCGCCGTGCGCTCGGGCGCGCCGAAGTAGCCCCCGAACAGCTGCGGGCCGCGCAGCAGCAGCTCGCCGGGCGTGCCGGGCGCCACGTCGTCGCCCGCCTCGTCCACCACGCGCACCTGCAGGTATGGGATCGGCCAGCCGACGGTGTTCGGGTGCGCCTCCGCCGTCTCGTCGTTCGTCGCGAAGCAGTTCGGGCCGCACTCGGTGAGCCCGAAGCCCTCGTGGAAGCCGTGGCCCGCCGCGCGGATGGCGGCCCGCACCGCCGGCGGACACGGCGCGCCGCCCGACACGAACCGCCGCAGCGCCGGCAGCGGCGCGCCCCACCGCGGCTCGGCCATCAGCATGGTGAACTGCGTCGGCACGGCGAACGCGATCGTGCACGCGTGCTCCGCGAGTCCCGCGAGGAAGCGCGCGGGCTCGAAGCCGTCGAACAGCACGACGGTGCCGCCGGCGTGCAGCGCGGGCGTCAGGAAGACGTGCCATCCGCCCGTGTGGAAGAGCGGCGTCGACACGGGCACGACCTCGTCGGGCGTCATGCGCCAGCCGGTCACGGTCGCCACCGCGTTGAACAGCAGCTGGCGCCGCGGCAGGATCACCCCCTTCGGCGCGCCGGTGCTCCCCGACGTGTACAGGAGCATCG
>CBHYLO010000374.1:0-5130 GCA_966128675.1 uncultured bacterium
TTGGGGCGCGGGGCGGGGGGGGGGTCGGCGGTGGCCGCCGCGGGGGCGTGGGGGGGGGCGGGGGGCGGGGCCGCGGCGTGCGCACCCGCGCACGCCGCGGTCGCCACGAGGGCGACGGGGAAGGCCAGCGCCCTCATGGCGAGGGTGCTCACTTGCAGATCACGTCCGTCCAGCCCGGGTTCTGGGCCAGCTGGTCGTTCAGCTCGCAGGCGCGCGCCGGGATCGGATACAGCTTCCACTTGTCGTCGATCACCTGCCCGGCCGCGAACTTCTCGGTGCTGCTGGTGAACGGGCTGCGGTTGAGCGTCGAGAGGCTGGCGATGTTCGCCTGCAGGCGCGCCTTCGCCCACGCCCAGTTGCGCCGGCTGTCGAACACGCCGTGCATCTCCATCGCCAGCTCCAGGCGGCGCTCGGCGAACAGGCTGTCCTTGAACGCCGCCTTCGCGAGGCCGGCGGTCAGGTTGGGGATGCCCGCGCGCGTGCGCACGCGGTTCACCAGCGTGTAGGCCTCGGCCGTCGGGCCGGAGAGCTCGTTGATCGCCTCCGCCGTCGACAGCAGCACGTCGGCATAGCGCAGCATCACGTAGTCCGGGCCCTCGGCGCCGCCGTCGGCGGCGGCGAAGTCCACGTACTTCCGCACGCCGGGGCCCGTGGAGCCGTAGTTGGTGGCCGTCTGGATGCCCGACGTCCACGCCCAGTTGACCGTCTTGCCGTTGTACGTGATCGACGTCAGCCACGTGCCGTTCTTGCGCACGTCGCTGGCCGCGTACGAGTCGTAGAACGGCCGCTCGGCCTGGAACTGGTTCTGCGCGCCGCCCTGGAAGATCTGCGGGCTGGTGATCGGCGAGAACCACTCGGTGAGCGTGCCGCCGTAGCCGTCCACGCGCGTGTTCTGGATGGACCAGATGATCTCGGGGCTGCGCTCGTTGCTGCCGTCGAACAGGCTCGCGTAGTTGGCGTCGAGCGAGTAGGCGGTTACCTGGCGGAACGCGTCGAGCGCCTTCTGGTAGTCGCCCGTCACGCCGTAGGCGCCGGCGTGCTGCAGGTACGCCTTGCCCAGCAGCGTCAGCGCGGCGCCCTTGGTGGCGCGGCCGAAGTCGCCCGTGGGCCAGCTCGCCGGCAGCACCGCCGCGGCCTCGGTGAGGTCCTTGGCGATCTGCGCGTACGTCTCGGCCGTCGTCGCGCGGGCCAGGTTGCCGCCGTCGATGCTCGTGGTCTCGGTGAGCTTGAGCGGCACGCCGCCGAACAGCCCCGCGAGCCAGTAGTAGTGCACCGCGCGCAGGAACTTCGCCTCGCCGATGATCTGCGCCTTGCGCGTCTCGTCCATCGGGACGTCGGGCACGCGGCCGATCACCGAGTTGGCGCGGTTGATCCCCGCGTAGGCCGCCTGCCACACCGACTCCAGGTACGGGTGCGACGACGTGAACTGCGCGTTGAAGTTGCCGATCAGCGACCGCTCGTTGGCGGCGCTGAGGCGGCTGGTCACGGTCTCCGTCGGGTACTCGACCAGCATGTACAGGTTGCGCCCGACGTAGTCGCTGCTCCCGAGCGGCGACTGGAGGTTGACGAACGTCGCGTAGGCGGCGTTCACCGCGGCCAGCGCGTCGCCGGCGTTGTTGTAGAAGGTCACCGGCGCGACGAAGTCGGACGGCACCTCGGTCAGGAAGTCGTCCGAGCACCCCGAGACCGCCGTGAGGGCGGCGAGGAGGGCGGCGACCCGCTTGGTATGCTTCATGTCGGTCCTCGGCCGGTCAGTAGGAGAAGTTCAGGCCGGCGGTCACCGTCCGCGCGAGCGGATAGGCGCCGATGTCGATGCCGCGGTTCGTGTTGCCGACCGACTGGCCGCTCACGTCGGGATCGAAGCCCGTGTAGTCGGAGATCGTGAACAGGTTCGTGCCGGTCACGTAGACGCGCGCGCCCGTGACGTTCGCGCCGCGCAGCAGCGCGCGCGGGATCCCGTACGACAGCGTCAGCGTGCGGAGGCGCAGGTACGAGCCGTCCTCGAGCAGGTTGGACGTGAAGTTGTTCGTCCCGACCTGGTTCGGGTTCTCGCCGATGCGCGGGTACTTCGCGTCCTGGTTCGTCGGCGTCCACGCGTCGAGGAAGCGCTCGCGCGACACGTTCACGCGCGGCGAGCTCTCGGTGCGGATGCGGTTCACGTTCAGCACCTTGCCGCCGTACGAGCCCTGGAGCAGGCCGGTCAGCTCGACGCCCTTCCACCCGAAGGTGTTGGTGAGGCCGAGCGTGAACTTGGGCGTCGGGTCGCCGATGTCCGTGCGGTCGTTCAGCGTGATGACGCCGTCGCCGTCCAGGTCCTGCACCAGCATGTCGCCGGCGCGGAAGGCGGAGTTGTTGAAGTTCTTGTACGTGACCGTCGCCGCCTGCGCCGAGTCGCGGATGATGCCCAGGCTGCGGAAGCCGTAGAACACGCCGATCGGCTTCCCCTTCTGGATCATCGAGCCGGGGAGGTTGTAGTCGGTCGTGATCAGGTCCGCGAAGATGCGGTCCGGCCCGCCGAGGTCGAGGACCTCGTTGCGGTTGGTCGCGTAGTTCAGGTTCGCGCGCCACGAGAAGGCGCCGCGGTCCTTCGGGTTGAAGAGCTGCGCGTCGAGGCCGAACTCGAAGCCGCGGTTCTCGACCGAGCCGCGGTTGGCCAGCGCGCTCTCGAAGCCCGTCTCGAGCGGGAGGCTGATCTGCAGCAGCAGGTCGCTCGTGCGCTTGCGGTAGTAGTCGGCCGTGACCGTGAAGCGGTCGAGGAAGCCGACGTCGACGCCGAGGTCCAGCTGGCGCGTCGTCTCCCAGGTCAGGTCCGGGTTGCCGACGGCGACCGGGTAGTAGCCGGCGTACGGCGTGCCGCCGAAGCTGTAGCCCTGGTCGTTGAGGCGCGACAGCGACTGGTACGGCCGGATGGACGGGTTGCCGGCGAGGCCGTACGAGGCGCGGAACTTCAGCTCGTCCAGCTGGTCGATGCCGCGCAGCCACGGCTCCGACGACGCGCGCCACGCCACCGCGGCGGACGGGAACGCGCCCCACTTCTTGCCCTCGGCGAAGCGCGAGTTGCCGTCGGCGCGGTAGGTCAGCGTGAACAGGTAGCGGTCGAGCAGCGAGTAGTTCACGCGGCTCAGCCACGACTCCAGCGCCTGCGCGGTGCGGCGCGACGAGATGCCGGGGCCGCCCTCCTGCGTGCCGGCGCCGATGTCGTAGTAGCCGGTGATGTCGCTGACGAAGTTCGTGTTGTTCATGTTGTCGCCATCGACGTCCGTGTGCTGGCGCGAGTAGCCGCCGAGGACGTTGATGTCGTGGATCCCGCCGAACTCGCGCTGGAAGGTCAGCGTGTTCTCGTTCAGCCACGAGGTCGTGTTGCTGCTGGCGCGGATCGCCTCGCCGCGCGACTGCTCGCCGCGGAGCGTCGTGCGCGGGTAGTACGTGTAGCGCCAGCGGCTGGCGTTGTCCGCGCCGAACGTCGTGCGGAAGCGCAGCCCGTCCAGCAGGTCCACCTGGCCGAACACGTTGCCCAGCAGGCGCGTGTCGCTCAGCGAGTCCTTGACCTCGCGCGCCAGCGACACCGGGTTGGGCGTCTGCGGCGCGTCGAGCTGCGTCGCGAAGGCGTTGAGGTCCGTGTTGATGTACGAGTAGCTGCCGTCCGCGCGGCGCACCGGCAGGATCGGCACGTACTGCAGCGCGCCCGAGATCGCGCCGGCGCCGGCGTTCTGCTGGCCGGAGGTCGGCACCGCCTTGCTGCGCGCCTGGCTGGCCGTGAACGAGCCGCCCAGCTCCACGCGCGAGCCGAACGCCTGGTTCAGGTTGAGGCGCGACGACAGGCGGCGCAGGCCCGAGCCGACGACCACGCCCTGCTGGTCGAACACGCCGCCCGAGAGGTTGTAGCGCGTGGGCGACGCGGCGGTGGTGGCGCCGCGCACCGAGAGCTGCAGGTTGCGCACGCCCGCGGTGCGGAAGATCTCGTCCTGCCAGTCGGTGTCCGTGCCCGCGGCCAGGATGCGCGCCTTCACGCTGTCCGGGAACGGCGTGTACGGCGTGCTGGCGTTGGCCGCGAAGGTGTTCGCGTAGTCCATGTACTGCTGCGCGTTCAGCAGGTCGTACGTCTTCGCGACCTTGGCCGCGCCGACGTACGTCTCCAGCCCGAACTGCGGCTTGGTGCCGCGGCCCTGGCGCGTCGTGATGATGACGACGCCGTTGGCGCCGCGCGCGCCGTAGATCGCCGTCGACGCCGCGTCCTTCAGGATGCTGATCGACTCGATGTCGCTCGGGTTGAGCGTCGAGAGCGGGTTGGGCGGCGTGGTGCGCGTGCGCCCGCCGTTGCCGGCCGACGAGCCCTCGATGTCGTTCTCGATGGGGAAGCCGTCGACCACGTACAGCGGCTCGGCGCTGCCGGTGATGGACGAGGTGCCGCGGATGCGGATCGACAGCGCGCCACCAGGCTCGCTCGACGCGGTCGTGACCTGCACGCCCGGCGCGGTGCCCTGCAGCACCTGGTCGATGGTCGCCACCGGCGCCTTGTCGAGCGCCTCGGTGGTCACGGTCGCCACCGAGCCGGTGACGTCGCGGCGGCTCTGCGTGCCGTAGCCGATGCTGACGATCTCGGCCAGCTGCACGGCCTGCGGCTGCAGCGTCGCGTTCACCGTCGCGACCTGGCCGGGCGTGACGACGACCGCCTGCGTCACCGGCGCGTAGCCGATGCGCTGCACGCGCAGCTGCTGCGAGCCGACCGGCACGTTGCCGAGCGTGAACCGGCCGTCCGGGCCGGTGGAGCCGCGGACGTCGGTGCCGACGACCAGCACGTTGGCGCCGGCGAGCGGCTGCCCGCCCGGCGCGATGGTCACGGTGCCCGTGATCCGTCCCGTCTGCACCTGGGCATGCACGGCGACGGGAGCGGCGAGCGCGGCGAGCGAGCAGAGACCTTTCGCCCACTTCATGAGATGGTTCTCCGAACGGGAGGGAGGACGGGCGGCAGTCGGCGCCGCCGGCTGGGGTTTGTACGCGGAACGAACATTCTCCGCGGCACACCGGATTCTCGCGGTGTGGCGCGCGGGTACGGCGGGTACAACGCGCGGGTCAGGGCGGGTGCTGGGAGCGGAGCATCAGCGGCATCGGCGTCATGGCGACGGCTCC
>CBHYLO010000375.1:0-5106 GCA_966128675.1 uncultured bacterium
CTGCGGAGCCATGGCACTGCGTGCCTGTCTCCTTGCTGCGATCAGAAGTCGCCTGCGCCCGCCCCTCCGCCCCCGCCGCCAAGCCTCGTCGCGGACGCGGGCTGGGGCCATGTTCGGCGCTCGGCGCTCACTCCCCCTGCGAACGGGCGTCCCGGCGCTCGCCGGGCAGGTTCGGCGCAGGCTGCCCGGGTTCGCCGCCCGGATGACCCTGCTCCCGCGCGCGCCGACCTGCGGCGCTCAGGGTCCGCAGCCCGCACTCCGCAGCTCCCGAAAAAGATCTTCCCGCCGCTGTCGATTTCCGGCCTCCTCGTTCGACGCCCCTGTAGAAGGCAGGTTCCGAGACCCGACCCTCCAGAGGAGATGCGACGATGCGGTTCATGGTGCTGGTGAAGGCGAACGCCGATTCCGAGGCCGGCGTGCTGCCGAGCCCCGAGCTGCTGCAGGCGATGGGGAAGTACAACGAGGAGCTGGTGAAGGCGGGCGTGCTGCTCGCGGGCGAGGGGCTGCACCCGAGCTCGAAGGGCGCGCGCGTGCGCTTCGACGGCGACTCGCGGACCGTGATCGACGGGCCGTTCGCGGAGACGAAGGAGCTGGTCGCGGGCTTCTGGCTCTTCCAGGTGCGGTCGCGGGAGGAGGCGATCGAGTGGGTGAAGCGCGCACCCAACCCGATGCCCGGCACGGTGACCGAGATCGAGATCCGCCAGGTGTTCGACGCCGAGGACTTCGGCGACCTGCAGGAGCAGGTGCCCGAGGTGTTCGAGGCCGAGCGGCGCATGCGCGCCGAGTCGGCGCAGCGTCTGGGCGGCATCAGCTGAGCCGGGACGCGACGATGCGCTTCATGGTCATCCGCAAGGCGGATCCCGACACCGAGGCCGGCGTCATGCCGAGCGAGGCGCTGATCGACGCGATGCAGCGCTACAACGAGGAGATGGTGAACGCCGGCGTGCTGCTCTCGGGCGCGGGGCTCAAGCCGAGCGCGCAGGGCGCGCGCGTGAGCTTCCGCGACGGCACGCCGACGGTGACGGACGGGCCGTTCGCCGAGGCGAAGGAGCTGATCGCCGGCGTGTCGATCATCCAGTGCGCGACGCGCGACGAGGCGCTGGAGTGGATGCGGCGCTGGCCGTCGCTCGACGGCGGCGGGAACGTGCAGCTGGAGCTGCGCCCGCTCTACGAGCTGGAGGACTTCGGCGACAGCCCCGCGCTGGACCGCATGCGCGAGGTGGGATTCATCGAACCGTGGGGGAATGCATGATCTCTCGGATCCACAGCACGACGGTCATCGTCAACGACCAGGACCGCGCGCTCGACTTCTTCGTCGACACGCTCGGCTTCGCGAAGATGGCCGACGTGCCCATGGGCGCGGAGATGCGCTGGGTGACGGTGCGTCCCGTCGGCACGAACGTCGAGCTCGCGCTCGGGACGCCGCAGTGGTTCTCGGGGCGCACGCCGGGCGGGCCGACGGGGATCTCGCTGGTGACGCCGGACATCGACGCGGAGTTCGCCGCGCTGACGGCGAAGGGCGTCCGCTTCAAGGGGCCGGTGGAGATGATGCCGTGGGGCTCGAAGGCGACGTGGTTCTCCGATCCCGACGGGAACGAGTTCTTCCTGGTCGAGGAGACCGCGACGAGCTGACGGGCGCCGGTGGAACCGGGCGAGACGCGACGGAGACACGTAGCGGCGCGCCGGACCCGAACTGCAACAGCAGACACGATTACAGGATTAGACGGACAAGATCTGATATGCACTCCGCGTGGCGCCTAGCTCCGTGCGCCGCGAGGAGCCTACATCAGATCCTGTCCGTATGGTCCGTCTAGTCCTGTCTGTCGTTGTCGTTCGGGTCCAGCTCAGCCGCGCCCGCCCGTGCTGTCGCGCGGCGCGGGCCGCGGCGGGCGCCCGGGGCTGAGCACCTCGACGGCGAGCTTCCACGCGGTGCCGTCGTGGCGCCAGACGCGCAGGAAGTTGCCGGTCTCGCTGGGCGTGACCGTGGAGCCGATGACGTACGTGCCGCGCGTCCACGCGAAGTCGCCGGAACGCGCGACGCCGATCTGGGCGGCCGGCGCGCCGAGCGGGGCGTCCCACGCGGCGACGGAATCGTGCGCGGCGCGTCCGACGAGCGGGTGGCGTCCGCCGCGGTGCACGCGCACGTCCATCGCATGCATGCTCGCCGCCGCGCGCCACGAGCGCGCGGCGGTGGCGGCGTACGCGGAGTCGGCGGCCTGCGCGGCGGCAATGGCCGCGGGCGATGCGGCCGCGGGCGCGTCGCTGCAGTGCGCGTCGGCCGCGGGCGTCGCCGTTGGGGCGGGCAGCGTGGCGACGCCGATCATCCCGTCCGCGGGCGCGGCGTGGGAGATCCCGATGTCGGCGAGGAAGCGATAGCTGCCATCCGCCTGCAGCGCCCAGATGGTGCTGAAGTGGCCGTGGCCCGGCTTCGCGTCGGGCGCGGCGCTCGGGTACGACTCGGACGGCCCCGTTGAGAAGCCGAGGTCTCCGGCGGCCGAGGTGAAGACGACCTCGGGGCCCCAGAGGAGCGCGCCGGGGCGCACGGGCGACGCGGCGATGTCGGCCTTCCGCGACGGGCGCGGCCCGCCGAGCACCGCGCCGGAGTCGGCGATGTAGGCGACGAAGGCGTCGCGGACGTTCGTGACCTTCGCGGCGGCGGCGAAGGCGCGCTCGGTGGCGGCGACGCGGAGCGTGGCGGCGGCGCAGCCGTTCGCCTGCGCGACGGCGCGCACGACGGGCGTGGCCGCGCGGCGCAGCGTCGCGGCGGACGCCGAGCCGGCGGAGAGGACGAGCGCGACGAGCAGCGTGCGCTCGACCAGCGCGACGAGGGGGCGGGAGCGGGGGCGCATGGGATCGATGGGATGAGGAGGGGAGCCGCCCCCACGGTGCGGGTGGGCGTCGCGCGCGCCAACGTCGGCGGGACGAACGGGCCCCGCGGGGGGACGGGGCGCCCGCGTCGCCCGTCCCACGAGCCGGCCGGGCCGTCCCGCGCGCGTTGGCGCCGGGCGGGGGGCGCGGCATCGTGCGGCATGCACGAGCTGCATGTTCCGTCGAGCAGTGGACGGGTGGGCGCCCCGTGCCCACCTTGCGGGGAGACCACCGTCCCTCCGCGCCGCATGACGATCCCCCTCGCCGCCTCCGACGCCGGACCGGCCGCGCGCCCGCCCCTCGACCCGCTGCGAGCGCGCGTCGCGCCGTGGCTGCGCGGCGCCACCGCGGGCGCCGCGGTGTGGCTCGCCCTCGTCCCGCTGTTCGCGATGCAGACCGCGATGGCGACGCACGAGGCGGGGCGCGCGGTGCCGTGGGGGCGCGTGTTCGTGAACACGCTCGACCAGTTCCTGGTCTGCCTCCCGATGCTGCCGCTGCTCGGGTGGATGGTGCGGAGAGCGCCGCTGCAGGAAGGGCGCTGGCTGCGGAACGGTGCGCTGCTGCTCGTGGGCGTCTTCCTGGCGGCGCTGGTGCGCGACTGGCTGCTCGCGCCGGTGCTGCTGCCGGTGGTCGGCACGCGCGCCGCGCCGCCGCGCGGGCTGGCGAGCGTCTTCGCGAACGCGACGATCTACCTCGCGGTGGTGCTCGCGCTGCACGCGCGGCTCTACTACCGCCGGCTGCGCGCGCAGGAGGTCGAGGGCGCGCGCCTCGCGCAGCGCCTGGCGGAGACGCAGCTCGCCGCGCTGCGCGCGCAGCTGCAGCCGCACTTCCTGTTCAACACGCTGAACGCCATCAGCGCACTGATGCGCGACGAGCCGGACGTCGCGGACCGCATGCTGACGCGGCTAGCCGACCTGCTGCGCGCGGTGCTGGAGCCGCCGCCGGGCGACGAGCACGCGCTGGCGGACGAGCTGACGGTGCTGGAGCGCTACCTCGAGATTATGGGGTTGAGATTCGGCCCTCGGCTGAGTGTGGAGATCGGCGTCGCGCCCGACGTGCGCAACGCGCGCGTGCCGTGGCTGGTGCTCCAGCCGCTGGTGGAGAACGCGCTGGAGCACGGCGCGGCGCGGCGGCGCGGCGGCGTGCGGGTGCGCGTGCTGGCGACGCGCGCGCGGGTGGGCGACGCGGACGTGCTGACGCTGCAGGTGTGCGACGACGGCCCGGGTCCGGGCGCGACGGCCGGCGGACGGCGCGGCACGGGGATCGGCCTGGAGAACACGCGCCGCCGGCTGCAGCAGCTGTACGGCGACCGCGCGTCGCTGACGCTGGAGGCGCTGCCCGAGGGCGGCGCGTGCGCGCGGCTGGAGCTGCCGTGGCGCGAGGTGCCGGCGCGCGCACGCGTGGAGACGCCGGTGGCCCCGGTGGCGCCGGTCGCCGCGTGAGGCGCGCATGACCGCACCGCCCGACGCCACGCGCCGCACGGTCCTGCTGGCGGACGACGAGCCGCTGGCGCGCCGCCGGCTGCGCGCGCTGCTCGCGCGGCACGCCGAGTACGACGTGGTGGCCGAGTGCGAGGACGGGGTGGAGGCGGTGGAGCGGATCCTCGCGCTGCGGCCGGACCTCGTGTTCCTCGACATCCACATGCCGGAGCTGGACGGCGTGGCGGTGGCGGAGGCGCTGGCGGCGGAGGGGGAGCGCGGCGGCGCGGTGCCGGTGCTGGTGTTCGTGACGGCGTACGACGCGCACGCGGTGCGGGCGTTCGACCTGAACGCGGTGGACTACGTGCTCAAGCCGATCGACGTCGAGCGGTTCGATCGGGCGCTGGCGCGGGCGGGGGAGCGGATCGCGGCGCGGCGCGCGACGTCATCCTCCGAGACGCCGGCCGATGCGGACGCGGCGCTGCGGGCGGTGCTGGCGGAGCTGCGGCCTGCTTCTCAATACCCGGCGCGGTTCGTGGTGCGCGACGCCAAGGGCCTGTACTTCGTGCGCGCGGACGAGATCGACCACGTCGACGCCGACGGGAACTACGTCGGGCTGTGGGCGCGCGGGCGGCGGCACCTGCTGCGCGAGACGATGAAGGGGATCGAGGCGAAGCTCGATCCCGCGCGCTTCGTGCGCGTGCATCGCTCGGCCATCGTCAACGTCGATCGGGTGAAGCGGCTGGAGCCGTGGGCGCACGGGGAGTACGTGATCACGATGGAGGATGGGGCGCGGATCACGTCGAGCCGGACGCATGGG
>CBHYLO010000376.1:0-5101 GCA_966128675.1 uncultured bacterium
TCGACGTGATGCTCGACGGCGAGACGAGCTGGCAGTTCCTCGAGGAGCTGAAGCGCGACCCGCGCACGTGCGACGTGCCGGCGCTCGTCGTCACGGTGCTCGACCGCGAGCGCAAGGCGCGCGCGCTGGGCGCCAGCGAGTTCTTCGTGAAGCCGGTGGAGCAGCAGTGGCTGCTGCGCAAGCTGCAGGCGCTGGCGTCGCAGCGCGCCGACCGGCAGGTGCGCACGGTGCTCGTGATCGACGACGACGACGTGTCGCGCTACCTGGTGCGGCGCCTGCTGGCCGAGACGCCGTACCGCGTGATCGAGGCGGCGGACGGGCCGGACGGCGTGGTGATGGCGCGCGAGCAGCGGCCCGACGTCATCATCCTCGACTTCGTGCTGCGCACCGCGACCGCGTTCGACGTGCTGGACCAGCTCAAGCTCGATCCGGACACGCGCGGCATCCCGGTCGTCGTCAGCACGTCGCGCCAGCTGGCCGAGGAGGAGCGCCGCCGCCTGGCGACCGACACGGCGGCGATCATGTCCAAGGACCGGCTGTCGCGGGAGGTGGCGCTGGCGCGCATCCGCGACGCGCTGACGCTGGCGGTGGGCGCGCAGGGCGCCGCGGCCGGCGGCCCGCCGACGGCGGGCGTGTAGCGCCGGCGCCGGGATGGCACGTTTCACCCGTTGCACGAGGGCGAGGGTCGGATGATGCAGGGAGGAGGCAGGGCATCGGGAGCGGATCCGGCACGGCCGCGCGCCGACGCGGCCGATCAGGGCCGCATGCCCGTCGTGCTGGTCGTCGACGACAGCGACGCGAAGCGCTACGTCTCCGCGCGCTGGCTGCGGCGCGCGGGCTTCGAGGTGATCGAGGGGCGCACGGGCCAGGACGCGCTGGCGCAGGCGATCCAGGCGGACCTCGTGGTGCTCGACGTGCGCCTGCCCGACCTGAGCGGCTTCGAGGTCTGCCGCCGGCTGCGCGCCGACCCGATGACGGCACAGATCCCGGTGCTGCACCTCTCCGCGCACGCCACCAGCGCGCACGAGCGCGCGTCGGGGCTCGACGGCGGCGCCGACGGCTACCTCACGCAGCCGGTGGACGAGGAGGAGCTGATCGCGACGGTGCGCGCGCTGCTCCGCATCCGCCGCGTCGAGGGCGCGCTGAAGGTCAGCGAGGAGCGCTACCGCCTGGCCGCGCGCGCCACGAGCGACGTGCTGTGGGACTGGGACCTGGCGACGGGCGTGCTGCGGTGGAGCGACGCCGCGACCGCGCTCTTCCGCCGGCCGCCGGCCGCGGTGCAGTCGTCGGCGGCGTGGTGGTTCGCGCAGCTGCATCCGGACGACCGCCCGCGCGTGGTCGCCGGGCTGCGCGCGATCATCGACGGCGACGGCGAGCACTGGACCGACGAGTACCGCCTGCGCCGCGGCGACGGCACCTGGGCCACGGTCTACGACCGCGCCTTCGTCGCGCACGACGAGCGCGGGCTGCCGGTGCGCATGATCGGCTCGATGCTCGACGTCACGGAGCGCCGCCGCTCCGAGGACGCGCTCGAGCTGCTGGCCGAGGCGGGCAGCCGGCTCGCCGGCGCGCTCGACTCCGAGGAGACGCTGCGCCGCTTCGCGCGCTTCGTCGTCGGCCGCGCGGCGGACGCCTGCGTGGTCTTCGCGGGCCCGGCGCTCGACGCCAGCGCCGACGCCAGCCTCGTCCCCGACGTCGGGCCGTCCGACGAGCCGGCGCGCGAGCCGGCGCGCGACCGCATGCGCATCGCCGAGGCGGAGGCGACCGACGCGCGCGTCGCGCGGCAGCTCGACGCGCTGCGCGCCGAGCACGACTCGCCGGCCGCGCGCGCCGCCGCGACGCTGCTGCAGCGCCACCCGCACGGCCTCCTGCTGGACGTCGCGCGCGACGCGCACGCCGACGCGCCCCTCGACCCGTCCGACGCCGCCGCGCGCGCCACGCTGCACCGCGCGCTCGACCTGCCGTCGGCGCTGCTGGTGCCGCTGGCCGCGCGCGGCCACACGTTCGGCATCGTGCTGCTGGGCCGTGGCGGGAGCGCCGGCGGCACGCCGTACGGCGACGGCGACCTGGCGCTGGCCACCGAGCTGGCGGGCCGCGCCGCGCTCGCGGTGGACAACGCGCTGCACTACGAGCGCGCCGTCATCGCCAACCGCGCCAAGAGCGACTTCCTCGCCGTGATGTCGCACGAGCTGCGCACGCCGCTCAACGCGGTGCTCGGCTACGTGGACCTGCTGCACCTCGGCATCGCGGGGACGCAGGGGCCGGCGGCGTCGCAGTACCTCGACCGCATCAAGCTCGCGACGCGCCACCTGCTCGGCCTCATCGAGCAGATCCTGCTCTTCTCGCGCATGGAGGCGGGGCGCGAGCTGGTGCACCCCGTGCCCGCGGACGCCGCGGCGCTCGCGCGCGAGGCGGCGTCGCTCATCGAGCCGCTGGCGCGCGAGAAGTCGCTGGAGTTCGTGCTGCGCATCGGCACGCCGGTCGGCGACGACGGCGCGATGCCCGAGGCCGTGACGGACGCCGCGGACGCCGCGGACGCGAACGGGGACGGCGCGCAGGAGCCGCCGCGCGAGCTGCCGCTGGAGACGGACGTCGACAAGGCGCGGCAGATCCTCCTCAACCTGCTCGGCAACGCGGTGAAGTTCACGGCGAAGGGGCAGGTGCGGCTGGACGTCGTGTCGGACGCGGCGGCGGTGCGCTTCGTCGTCAGCGACACGGGCATCGGCATCGCGCCGCAGCATCTCGAGCGCGTGTTCGACCCGTTCTGGCAGGTCGAGCAGCGCAAGACGCGCACGGCCGGGGGCAGCGGGCTCGGGCTCACGGTGTCGCGGCGGCTCGCGCGCCTGCTGGGCGGCGACGTCTCGGCCACCAGCGTGTCGGGGCACGGCAGCCGCTTCGTCTTCACGATCCCGCGAACGACGGAGCTGCGGAGAACGGAGCTGCGGATGACGGAACCGCGGAGGACGGACGGGCGTGTGCCGGAGCTGCGGACGGAGCCGCGTGAGCCGCGGGAGCGGAGCGCCGCCGCGAGCTGAGGCCTCCGCGGTTCGGTTACACGCCGCCTCGTCTTCCGCAGTATCGTTCTCCGCCGTTCCGTCCTCCGCCTCACCGCTCTCGTCTTGTGGTCTGACACGCTCCTCACCCTCGAGCGCGCCCACCTGCTGCGCGTCGCCCTGTGGGGCGGCGGCAGCGTCCTCGCCGGCTCGCTGCTGCTCGCCCTGCTCGCCGTGCGCGGCCGCCTCGCGGCGTCGGCGCTCGTGAAGCACTTCGCCATCCAGACCGCCGCCTGGGGCGCGGTCGACCTGGCGCTCGTCGCGGTCGCGTGGCGCAGCCTCGCGCTCCGCGACCACGCCGGCGCCGCGCAGCTCGAGCGCGTGCTCTGGCTCAACATCGGCCTCGACGCGGGGTACGTGGGAGTCGGCGCCACGCTCGCGCTCACCGCCTGGCTCCTCGGCCGCCGGCTGGGCGGCGTGGGCGCCGGGCTGGCGATCGTCACGCAGGGGCTCGCGCTGTTCGTGCTCGACCTGATCGTCGCCAGCCAGCTCCGTAGTTGAGCGGTGAGGCGGAGGACGGAACGGCGGAGGACGATCAAACGGAGGACGGAACGGCGTGAGACGGTGGGGCGGACCTTCGCCTGACGCTTGACGCTGAAAGGTCCGCCCCACCGTCTCACGCTCCACCGTCCTCCGCCGTTCCGTCCTCCGCCGTTCCGTCCTCCGCCTCACCGTCCTCCGCCCTTTGAATCAGCCCACCGGGTTCGTCGCCCACACCGACGCCTCGGTCACGAAGCCGCGGTCGTCCAGCGCCAGCATGCTCGCGATCACGTGCGCGATGTCCTCGGGGTGCAGCTTCGTCGGGTTCTCGCGCGCCCCGCCGAGCCCCGCGCTCTCGAAGAACGGCGTGATCACCTCGCTCGGGTTCACCTGCATCACGCGGATGCCGTGCTGCCGGAGCTCGGTGCGCCACACCTCGGTGAGGCCGGTGAGCGCGTACTTGGTGGACGCGTAGGCCGAGGCGCCCGCGCTGGCGCGGCGGCCGGCCGTGGACGCGACGTTGACGATGTGGCCGCGCCGCTGCGGCACGAAGAGGCGCGCGCTCTCGCGCGCCATCAGCGTGGCGCCGAGCACGTTCGTCTCCCAGAGGCGGCGCATGTCGTCGGCGGTGACGTCCACCAGCGGCGCGAAGGCGCCGACGCCGGCGTTGTTCACGAGCGTGTCGTAGCCGCCCAGCGCGTCGCGCGCCGCGGCCACCATGCGCGTGGCGTCCGGCTCCCGCGTGACGTCGCCCTGGATGGGGACGACGGTCGCGCCGGCGGCCTCCGAGAGCTCGCGGGCGGCGCGCTCCAGCACGTCGGCGCGGCGGCCGCTGATGGCGACGCGGGCGCCGCGGCGGGCGAGCAGCTCGGCGGTCGCGCGGCCGATGCCGGTGCCGCCGCCGGTGACGAGGACGTGTGCGGTCGAGAGATCCATGTCGGTCGGAGGGAACGGGAGGTCAGCGCGCGGTCGCGGCGGCGAGCGCGGCGGCGAGCGCGTCGGGGTCGCGCGCGTCCAGGCGCGCGGGATCGGCGCCGGCGCGCAGGAGCAGCACCGTCGGCGTCCCGCGCACGGCGTCCGTGCGCGCGCTCGCGGCCTGGGCCTCGAGGCGCGCGCGCACGTCGGCCGCGCGCAGGTCGCGCTCGAACGTCGCAACGTCCAGGCCGAGGGCGGCGGCGTGCGTCGGGAGCGCCTCGGGCCAGAGCGGCGCGGGCGCGGCCATCAGCACCTCGTGCATCGCCCAGAACGCGCCCTGCGCGCCCGCGGCCTCGACGGCCGCGGCGGCGAGCGTGGCGTTGGGGAACGCGCCCGGCGGCGCGAAGTGGCGCCACTCCACCCGCGCGCGCCCCGCGTCGGCGAGCGCGCGCAGCGCCGGCCACGCGCGCCGGCAGTGCAGGCACTCGTAGGTGCCGTAGACGACCAGCGTCGCCGCCGCGTCGGCCGGGCCGAGGCGCCGGCCGACCGCCGGCGCCTCGCGGGCGCGGGTCGCCGTCGCGCGCACGCGGCGCGCGCCGCGAGCGACGGCGCGGCCGGCGCCGCCGCGTCCGCCGCGTCGGGCCGCGTCCCCA
>CBHYLO010000377.1:0-5097 GCA_966128675.1 uncultured bacterium
CGCCAAGATGTTCCTGAAGGACAACCCCACGCTGATGGCCGAGGTCGAGGTCAAGGTGAAGGGCGTGCTCGGGATCGGCGCCGAGGGGCAGGACGCCGAGGGCGCCGAGGACTGAGGTCGGCACGGGGCGGCGGACCAGCCGCCGCCCCGCCAGCAAGCGATGGTGCACGATCAGCGTCGCCGAATGGGGCGGGCTGGAGCGGCGGAGCCCGGAATCTCCGACGATCCGCCGACCCACTCGGCGACGCGTGCATTTCGGGGGGCGTGAGCGGGAGGCTGGTGGGACCGGAACGAGGAGCGGTCGGATGAGAGCGAGGAGACCGGTCGAGGGGGCGGAGGAGCGGTCGCCGATCGTCGGCGTGGTGACGGCAATCGCCGCGGCGTCGCGCCGGCCCGGGCGGTTCGACGTGGCGGTCGATGGCACGCCGGCGGCGGTCGTGTCGGTGGAGATCGTGGAGCGGCTGGCGCTGCGCGTCGGGATCGTGCTCGACGACGCGGCGGGGCGACGGCTCGCGGAGGCGGCGGCCGAGCTGGGGACGTACGACCGCGCGATCGGGCTGCTGGCGGTGCAGGGGCGCTCCGCGAAGGAGCTGGGGCGGAAGCTGAAGCAGCGCGGCGAGCCGGAGGCGCACGTGGCGGCCGCGCTGGCGCGTCTGAGCGATGCGGGGCTCATCGACGACGCGTCGTACGCCCGGCAGGTCGCGCGATCGCGGGTGAGCGGTCGTGGCGATTCGCGACGCCGCGTGTCGCAGGTGCTGGCGCAGAAGGGCGTCGCGCGCGACGTCGTCGACGAGGCCGTCGCGGAGGTGTTCGCGGACGAGTCGGTGGACGAGGAGGCGCTGGCGGAGGCGTCCGCCCGCAAGAAGCTGCGGAGCCTGGGGAGCGAGGACGCGGCGACTTGCCGTCGGCGCCTCTACGGCTACCTCGCGCGCCGCGGCCACGACTCGGATGTGATCCGGCGGGTGATGGCGCGCGTGCTCGCGGCCGGGGCGGACGACGACGAGATCCTCGAGGCGCCCGAGGAGGAGCCGGGCGGCTGACGCTCCGTTCGTGGGGCCGCTCGGTGTGTCGTCGGGAATCGGAGTGCGGGTAGGTGGTGGCACTCGACGCACAGGGGATGATTCCCTTTAGGGAACATTCCCTCGTTGATCGCGCCACACCGGACCATTGGGAGCGGTCCTGGCCTGCCGGCACGTATCGCCGCCCAGCGCCGGCCACGCGGCGCGGTCCGGCCCGGTAGCGGAACGGCGCTTGCGGCGTGGGCCCGCGTCCCCTCGAGGAGCACTCGCGTGGCCGAGCGACAGGTGCGACCCCGTGACCCGTACGTCGACGAGCTGCCGCCGGTGGAGCGGCCGCCCCGCACCGGCGACAGCCGGATCGAGCGCATGGCCGTCGACCGGGTGCGGGCGTCCGTCGCCGCGATGCCGGCGTCGCTCGTCGTCCAGCTCGCGCTCTGGCCGGACGAGCTGGCCCGCTGGGCGCGGGCCGAGCGGGTGGCGGAGTCGGTCGTGTACAACCTGCTCGCGCGCCGGAAGCCGTACCTGCGGATCCGGGAGCGGTTGGCGGCGCACCTGGGCGTGCCGACTGGCCACCTCGCCATGCTCGTGGACGGCGCGTCTGCCGGGGGCGACGCGCCCGACGGCTCCGCATCGCCGGCCGACGGCGCGTCCGGGTGGCGGCGGCGCTCCGGCAGCAACCCGCTGGAGCTGCGGGCGGTCGCGCGCGTCGAGCGCGAGGTGGCGGCGATGCCGGCGGCGACCGTGGTCGGGCTCGCGATGTGGCCCGAGACGCTGACCGAGTGGGCACGCCTGCGCGGGCTGCAGCCGTCCGCGGTGTGGGCCACGCTCGCCGGGACGCCGAGCGAGCACGTCGCCACGGCTCTCGCGCGCCGGCTGGACGTGTCGGTGCGCGAGGTGCTGGCGCTGATCGAGGCGGAGCGCCGACCGGCGGGCGCGGGCAGCCTGGCCGACGTCGCGCGGCAGCCCGCGGCCGTGGCCGTCGAGGCGGCGGCCCCACCCACGCCGACGGTCGTTGCGCCGCCCCCGGCGCCGCCGGCGCCGTCCGTCCCACGGAGCCCCGCGCCGCGCGACCAGCTCTCGCTGGGCCTCTGACGCCGCGCGATCCGTCGAAGTCCCGCGCTCGCGCGTGCTTGAGCGCGCTCCCCGGCGGCCGTTACACTTCTCCGGATGCGCGCCTCCGAGATCCGTACCCGCTTCCTGCAGTTCTTCGAGCGACAGGGCCACGTCATCCGCCCGTCGTCCTCGCTCGTCCCCGGCGACGACCCGACCCTGCTGTTCACCAACGCAGGGATGGTCCCGTTCAAGAAGGTGTTCCTCGGCATGGAGGAGCCGCCCGAGGGCCGCCGCCGGGCCACGACGTCGCAGAAGTGCGTGCGCGCCGGCGGCAAGCACAACGACCTCGAACAGGTGGGGCACACCGCCCGGCACCACACCTTCTTCGAGATGCTCGGCAACTTCTCGTTCGGCGACTACTTCAAGGCCGACGCGATCCGCTTCGCGTGGGCGTTCGTCACCGAGGAGCTGCAGATCCCGCGCGAGCACCTGCGCGTCTCCGTCTTCCACGAGGACGACGAGGCGCGGCAGCTGTGGCGCGACATCGCGGGCGTCCCGGAGTCGCGCATCTACGGGCTGGGCGCGAAGGACAACTTCTGGCAGATGGCGGACACGGGTCCGTGCGGCCCGTGCACCGAGATCTACGTCGACCTCGCGCACCTCGCGAAGGACTATCGCTTCCCGGCCGGCGCCAGCGGCGAGTGGACCGAGCGTGATCGCACCGACTTCTCGACGGACGCGTTCGTCGAGGGCGCGGAGGCGGGACGCTTCCTCGAGATCTGGAACCTCGTCTTCATGCAGTACGACCGGCAGCCCGACGGCACGCTGGTCCCGCTGCCGAAGCCGTCGGTCGACACCGGTGCGGGCCTGGAGCGCATCGCGGCGGTCTTGCAGGGCGTCTCGAACAACTTCCACACCGACGTCTTCGCGCCGCTGATCGCGAAGGTCGAGTCGATCGTGGGCGCGGGCTACCGCGGCCGCGAGACGGACGCGGTGGTGAACGGCAACGATCCCGCGTCGTACCGCGTGCTCGCGGACCATGCGCGCGCCGTGGCGTTCCTGCTCGCGGACGGCGTCTTCCCGTCGAACGAGGGGCGGGGCTACGTGCTGCGCCGCATCCTCCGCCGCGCGGTGCGCCACGCGTACCTCCTCGGCCGCACGAAGGAGCCGACGCTGCACCTCGCCGTGCAGACGGTGATCGACACGATGGGCGACGCGTACCCGGAGCTCGGGCAGCGCGCGCAGCACATCGTCACCACGACGCGCGCGGAGGAGGAGCGCTTCCTGGCGACGATCGAGGGCGGCATGGCGCGCTTCGACGAGCTGGCGCCGGTGCGCTCGACGCAGGGCTCGTCCGCGCTGCGCGGCGAGATCAGCGGCGAGGACGCGTTCCGCCTGTACGACACGTACGGCTTCCCGATCGACCTCACGGAGCTCATGGCGCGCGAGCGCGGGTACCGCGTGGACATCGTCGGCTTCGAGGCGGCGCTGGAGCGCCAGCGCACGCAGTCGCAGGAGGAGCGCAAGTCGCGCAACCTCGGCGTCGCGGCGGACGCGCTGGGCGACCTCGCGAGCTGGGAGCGCCCGTCGGCGGACGAGGAGCTCGGACGCGCCGGCGCGTTCGTCGGCTACGACACGACCACCACGCAGTCGCGCGTCGCCGCGGTGCGCCGCCTGGACGGCGGGCGCGTGGCGGTGCTGCTGGAGGAGACGCCCTTCTACGCGGAGAGCGGCGGGCAGGTCTCCGACCACGGCGAGATCGTCGGCGAGGGGTGGCGCGTGGACGTCGACGAGGTGCGCAAGATCGATGGGCGCGTCGCCGCAGTGGGCACGCTGCACGGGACGCTGCAGTTCGGGCGCGCGGAGGCGCGCGTGCCGGGCGACCGTCGCCGCGACACGGAGCGCAATCACACCGCGACCCACCTGCTGCACGCGGCGCTGCGCCACGTGCTGGGCGAGCACGTGCACCAGGCGGGCTCCGTCGTCGAGCCGGACCGCCTGCGCTTCGACTTCACGCACCACGGCCCGATCCGCCCCGAGCAGCTCGACGAGATCGAGGCGATGGTGAACCGCGGCATCTGGGCCGCGCAGCCGGTGCGCACGACGCAGAAGCCGTATCAGGAGGCGGTCGCGGGCGGCGCGATGGCGCTGTTCGGCGAGAAGTACGGCGACGTCGTGCGCGTGGTCGAGATCCCGGGGCTGTCGACGGAGCTGTGCGGCGGCACGCACGTGCGCAACACGGCGGAGATCGGGCTCTTCCGCATCGTGCAGGAGACGGGCGTCGCGGCGGGCGTGCGGCGCGTGCTCGCGCTCACCGGCCCGAAGGCGTACGAGTTCCTGCGCGACCGCGAGCGCGGCCTGGAGCGCATCGCCGAGATCGTGAAGGCGCCAGCCGATCAGGCGGTGCGCCGCGTCCAGGCGCTCGTCGACGAGCGGCGTCAGCTGGAGAAGCGCATCGAGGAGGCCCGCAAGGGCGGCGGCGCCAGCCAGGTGCAGACGCTCGCGGCGGCGGCGCAGCCGCTGGGCAACGCGCGCCTGGTGGCGAGCGAGGTCGACGTCGCCGACGTGAAGGCGCTGCAGGCGCTCGGCGACGCGCTGCGCGAGCAGCTGCCCGCCATCGTCGCGGTGCTCGGCGCGCGGCTGGAGGACGGGAAGACAACGATGCTCGCGGTCGTCGGCGACGAGCTGCGCGACCGTGGCGTGCGCGCGGACGAGGTGGTGCGCCTCGTCGCGGCGGTCGCGGGCGGGAAGGGCGGCGGCAAGCCGCACATGGCGCAGGCGGGCATCCCCGACGCGTCGAAGCTGGCGGACGCGCTGGCGCAGGCGCCCACGCTGGTCGGGCCGCTGGTGGGCGCGGCGTGACGTCCGACATCGCGGCGTGGGTGGCCGAGCGGTCGCCCGCGCCGCCGCCGCTGCTCACGACGCGGATCGCGGCGCTGTACGCCGCCGCGCCGCCCGACGCCGCGACGTCCGTGAGCGCGCCGCGGTTCGTCGACGCCGCGGCGCGGGGGGGGGGGGGGGGGGT
>CBHYLO010000378.1:0-5084 GCA_966128675.1 uncultured bacterium
GCCCCTGCCGTAACGGCCGCGCTAGATTGCCGGGTTCACCCCCGCCCCACGCTTTCGCATGAGCAATCCCTCGCCCACGTCCGCGGGTCAGGAGCCCAAGGACGCCTACGACCCGACGTCGGTCGAGCGCAAGTGGCAGCAGCGCTGGCAGGAGCGCGGCGCGCACGCCGTCGACCTGGCGGGCGGCGCGCGCCCGTTCTACCAGCTCATGATGTTTCCCTACCCGTCGGCCGAGGGGCTGCACGTGGGGAACCTGTTCGCGTTCACGGGCACCGACATCCAGGGCCGCTTCCACCGGCAGATGGGACACACCGTGTTCCAGCCGCTGGGGTTCGACGCGTTCGGCATCCACTCGGAGAACTACGCCCTGAAGATGGGCGTGCACCCGATGACGATGACCCCGCGCAACGTCGGCAACTTCCGCCGCCAGCTGGACCGCGCCGCGCTGATGGTCGACTGGCGCTACAGCGTCGACACCAGCCAGCCCGACTACTACAGGTGGACCCAGTGGGTCTTCCTGCAGCTGCTGGAGCGCGGCCTGGCGTACAAGAAGAAGGCGGCGGTCAACTGGTGCCCGACCGACAAGACCGTGCTCGCCAACGAGCAGGTCGAGGGTGGGCTGTGCGAGCGCTGCGGCACGCCCGTCGAGCAGCGCTTCCTGGAGCAGTGGTTCTTCCGCATCAGCGAGTACGCCGAGCGCCTGCTGCAGAACCTGGACTGGCTGGACTGGTCGGACACCACCAAGACCGCGCAGCGGAACTGGATCGGCCGCTCGCAGGGCGCGCAGATCGACTTCCTGGTGCCCGCGAGCGGCGACCTGACGCCCGAGGACGACGCGGCCGTCGCGGGCGATCCGATCGTCATGGCCGGCACGCCGATCACCGTGTTCACCACGCGCGTGGACACGATCTTCGGCGCGACGTACCTGGTGCTGGCGCCCGAGCATCCGCTGGTGGACGCGCTGACCACCGTCGCGCAGAAGCCCGACGTCGACGCGTACCGAACGGCGACCGCGCGGCAGGACGTCGTCACGCGCAAGGTCGACAAGGAGAAGACCGGCGTCTTCACCGGCTCGTACGCGCGCAATCCCGCCACGGGCGCGCTGATCCCGGTGTGGATCGCCGACTACGTGCTGATGGAGTACGGCACCGGCGCCATCATGGCGGTGCCCGCGCACGACGAGCGCGACTTCGAGTTCGCGACCAAGTTCGCGCTGCCCATCGTGCGCGTCGTGGCCGGCGGGGACGAGGACGCCGACACGCCCGTGGCCGGCAACGCGCACGTGCACGACGCGGGCGGCCGCCTGGTCAACTCGGCGCAGTTCGACGGCATGAGCGTCCCGCAGGCCAAGGAGGCGATCGTCGCCTGGCTGGCCGAGGGCGAGCAGGCGCGCGCGGTCACCAACTACCGGCTGCACGACTGGTGCATCTCGCGCCAGCGCTACTGGGGCCCGCCGATCCCGGTCGTGTACTGCGACGCCTGCGGCACGGTGCCGGTGCCCGTCGACCAGCTGCCGGTCGAGCTGCCGTTCCTGGAGGACTTCAAGCCGGACGACTCGGGCATCAGCCCGCTGGCGCGCGACGCCGGCTGGTACCACACGCCGTGCCCGCGCTGCGGCGCCCCGGCGCGCCGCGAGACCGACGTCAGCGACACCTTCCTGGACAGCGCGTGGTACTTCCTGCGCTATCCCAGCGCGGACCGCGACGACGTGCCGTTCGACCCCGCGCTGACGAAGAAGTGGCTGCCGGTGAACAGCTACATCGGCGGCAACGAGCACGCCGTGCTGCACCTGCTGTACTCGCGCTTCATCACGATGGTCCTGAAGGACATGGGGCACATCGACTTCGAGGAGCCGTTCACGCGCTTCCGGGCCCACGGGCTGATCATCCGCGAGGGCGCGAAGATGTCCAAGTCCAAGGGCAACGTCATCAACCCGGACGAGTACATCGACCAGTGGGGCGCGGACAGCTTCCGCACCTACCTGATGTTCCTTGGGCCCTACGAGGAGGGCGGCGACTTCCGCGACGCGGGCATCAGCGGCGTGCGGCGCTTCCTCGACCGGCTGTACGCCAGCGCGCGCGACATGACGACCGACGGGGCTGCCGACGCGGCCGTGCTGCGCAAGCTGCACCAGACCATCCGCAAGGTCGGCGACGACATCCCGCGCCTGTCGTACAACACGGCGATCGCGGCGATGATGGAGTACGTCAACGTGCTGCGGAAGGGCGAGCGCACGCCGCACCGCGACGAGGTCATGCCGCTCGTGCAGCTGGTCGCCAGCTTCGCGCCGCACCTGGCCGAGGAGCTGTGGGAGCGCGGCGGCCACACGGGCAGCGTGCTGGACGCCGGCTGGCCGGCGTTCGACGCGGCGCTCGCGGCCGAGGAGTCGATCACGCTCGCCGTGCAGGTCAACGGCAAGACGCGCGGCACGGTGCAGCTCGCGCCGCAGGCCACGCAGCAGGACGCGCTGGCCGCGGCGATGGCCGAGCCGTCGATCGCCAAGTTCGTCACCGGCGAGCCGCGGAAGATCATCTTCGTGCCCGGACGCCTGCTCAACCTGGTCGTCTGAGCGAGCCCACGCGATGAGCCTCGACGGCGTGCTCGTGGGCGTCGCGCTGGTGCTGGGGGCGGTGGCGGTCGGCGCCACCGCCCTCTCGCTCGTGCGGGCCAAGTACTGGTGGGTGCGCGTGTGGGACTTCCCGCGCGTGCAGCTGTTCGTGGCGGCGCTCGCGTCGATGGCCCTCTGGGCGATGACCGGCGGCGTCGAGCTCCTCCCCGACCAGGGCGTGCACGGCGCGCTCGGCGCCGTGCTCGTGGTGCAGGGCGCGGCGATCTGGCGCTACACGCGCCTCGCGCCGCGCGAGGTGCAGCACGCGCGGCATCCCGAGCCGGGACGCGCGCTGTCGATCGTCGAGTCCAACGTCCTGCAGACCAACCGCGAGTCGGACCGGCTGATCGGCGTCGTGCGCGCGGTCGACCCGGACGTCATGCTGTTCGTCGAGACGGACCACTGGTGGCAGGAGCGCCTCGACGCGGCGTTCGCCGGCTCGCACCCGCACGCGCTGCGCTGCGCGCTCGAGAACACGTACGGCATGCTGCTCTATTCGCGCCTGCCGCTGGCGGACGCGCGCATCGAGTTCCTGCTGAAGCCGGACATCCCGTCCATGCAGGCGACGGTGCGGCTGCGCGGCGGCGAGTCGCTCTGGCTCAACTGCGTGCATCCGCGTCCGCCCGCGCCCGGCGAGAGCGACGAGTCGCTGGAGCGCGACGCCGAGCTGCTGCTGGTGGGCAGGCGTGTGCGCGACGCGCGGCGGCCGGTGATCGTGCTCGGCGATCTGAACGACGTCGCGTGGTCGCGCACCACGCGGCTCTTCCAGAAGACGAGCCGCCTGCTCGACCCGCGGAAGGGGCGCGGCTTCTACAGCACCTTCCACGCGCGCTACCCGGGGCTGCGCTGGCCGCTGGACCACGTCTTCTTCTCCGACCGCTTCCGGCTGGTGCACATCGCGCGGCTGGGCTACGTCGGCTCGGACCACTTCCCGGTGCACCTGGTCCTGGACCTGGAGCCCGAGGCGGCGGCCGAGCAGCAGGCGCCCGCCGCCGACGCGTCGGACCTGGCGGAGGCGCACGAGACGGTGGCCGAGGCGCGGAACGGCGGGACGAGCCGGGGCTGAGGAGGGCGCGCGGCGGGCGGCAACCCTGCCGCGCGCGCCCGGTGTCACATCGGCGAACCCCTCGCCACTCCGGAGCGACCTTCCGATGCGACCCCTCCACGTCTCCCTCGCCGCGCTGGCGCTCTCCGCCGCCGCCGGCGCCGCCGACACCGCTTCCCTGGGCGCGCAGGCGCGCCCGCGCACGCCGGCCCCCTCCACCGCCCGCGGCGGCGACGTCTACGTCGAGCGCGGCGACGGCTTCACGCGCATCCGCGCGTGGGGCAGCGACGAGAACCGCGCCGTCCTCGGCATCATGCTCGCCGCGGGCGACGACCGCGGCGTGCGCGTCGCCGAAGTCAACGACGGCGGCCCCGCCGCCAAGGCGGGCATCGAGGAGGGCGACCGCATCGTGTCGATCAACGGCACGTCGCTCACCGTCTCGCGCGAGGACGCGGACGACCCGGAGCTGCGCGACCTCGGCGCGCGCCGCCTGACGCGCGCGCTGGCCGCGCTCAAGCCGGGCGACGAGGTCACGCTGGTGGTGGCGCGCGGCAGCGAGCGCCGCACCGTGAAGGTGAAGACCGTCAGCGGCGAGAGCCTCGCGTCGGCGGGCGGCACGCGCGTCTTCACGCTGCCCGGCGGCGGCGGCGGCTACGTGTTCGGGCGCGACTCGGCCGGGCGCGCGCGCGCCGAGGCGAGCGTCCGCGCGTGGCGGGACAGCATGCGCGTGCAGGCGGAGCGCCGCCCCGCGCTCGGCATCGCGGTGCAGCCGTCGGGCTCCGTGCGCGACACGCTCGGCCTCTTCGTCAGCAGCATCACCAGCGGCGGCCCGGCCGAGAAGGCGGGGCTGGTGGAGGGCGAGCGCATCGCCGCCATCAACGACGTCGACGTGCGCGTGCCGCGCGAGGACGTCGAGGACCGCATGTCGGGCAGCGCCCGCGCGTCGCGCTTCACGCGCGAGCTGCGCAAGGCGAAGCCGGGCGACGACGTGACGCTGCGCGTGTGGCGCGACGGCGCGTACCGCAACGTCACGGTGAAGGTCGGCCGCGCCGCCGACGTCTTCAAGTACGAGGGCGGCGCGGGCTTCGGCTTCGGCGAGGACGGCATGTTCACGCTGCCGCGCGTGCCGATGCCGCCGATGGCGCCCATGGCTCCGATGGCGCCCATGGCCCCGATGGCCCCGATGGCGCCGATGGAGCTGCTGCCGGGCGGCGTGCGCATCCTCCGCACGCCGCGCGCGGCGCCGCTCGCGCCCACGGCCCCGCGCGCGCCGATGGCGCCGGCGGTCCGCACCCTGCGCCGCTGGACCGAGGTCTGACGCGCGACGCACGTCGAAGCCGAAACGCAGCGGGGGGCGGCGCGCCGAGCGGCCGGCCCCCCGGGGGGTGGAGGGTGGGGGGTCGACCCCCCCGGGCCCCCCAGCGCGGGGGC
>CBHYLO010000379.1:0-5081 GCA_966128675.1 uncultured bacterium
CTGGCGGTCGTGGCCGCGGCCGGCCTCGCCGGGTGGTGGGTGCTGGGCCGCGGCGGGGGCGGCGGCGCGCCCCGCGGCGTCGACCCGCGCAAGTCGTACCTCGTCGCGCCCTTCGACGTGCAGAGCGGCGACCCGCAGCTCGGCTGGCTGCGCGAGGGGAGCGTCAGCATGCTGGCGCTCAACCTGGCGCAGTGGCGCGACCTGCAGGTGGTGGACTACGAGCGCGCGCTCGACCTGCTGCGCGACCTCGGGCTGGACGACGAGCGGCGGGTGACGCGCGAGGATGCGCTGCGGCTGGCGCGCCGCGCGGGCGTGTGGACCGCGGTCACCGGCGTCGTCACCGGCACGCCGGACTCGCTGTTCGTCGCGGCGACGGTGTGGGACGTCGCGTCGGGGCAGAGCATCGACAAGGCCCAGCGCGCGGCGCCGCGCAGCGCCGACCCGCGCGGGCTGTTCGACGCGCTCGCGCGCGACCTGCTGGACCTCGCCCGCGCGCCGCAGACGACGGTCGCGCTGGCGCAGTCCACGACGTCGTCGCTGGAGGCGTACCGCGCCTACCTGGACGCGTCGCGCGCGCTGAACGCCTGGCAGCTGGGGCGCGCGGACTCGCTGTTCGAGCGCGCGATCACGCTCGACAGCACCTTCGCGCTCGCGCACTACCGCCGCGCGCTCACGCTGGGCTGGGGCGCGTCGGGGAGCGGCGACCAGCAGCAGGCGGTGCGCGCCGCGCAGCGCCACGCCGCCCGCCTGCCGCAGCGCGAGCGCGCGCTGGTGGACGCCTACGCGAGCTTCGCGGACGCGATGCGCGCGCAGCAGCGCGGCGACACGCTGGCCGAGGGACCCGCGTTCGTCGCGGCGCAGCAGCGCTACCGCGCGATCGTGGCGCGCGACTCCGGCGACGCCGAGGCGTGGTACGGGCTGGGCGACGCGCTCTGGCACCACCGCCCGGGCGGCTGGGCGAGCGCCGCTTCGACGGTGAACTGGAGCGGCGCGCTGCGCGCCTTCAACCGCACGCTGGCGCTCGACTCGTCGTTCCACCTCGCGTACTCGCACAAGCTGGACATGTACCGCGCGGCGGCCGATCCCGGCTCGTCGGTGGTGCTGTCGGGCGACACGCTGCGCCACGTGGGCGGCGACCCGGCGCGCCTCGCCGCCGACTCCGCGCTCCGCCCCGCGCGGCGCCGCGCCGCCGAGCTGGCGGCCCGCGAGGCGCGCAGCTGGGCCGACAGCGACCCGGTGCCGCAGGCGTACCTGGCGCTGACGCGCGCGTACCTGAGCATCGGCCGCGTGGACACCGCGGTGGCGGTGCTCGACACCGCGCTCGCCGCGCACCCGGAGCTGCGGCAGGGGATCCTCCCGTTCCTGCGCGCGCAGGTGGTGGCGCGGCTGCGGCCCGACGAGGGCGCGGTCGCGGTGCGCAACGCGCTGCGCCAGGCGACGCCCGAGGGGCTGCGGCGCGAGGGCGTCGCCGACGCGCTCCCGCTGGTGCTCGGCGCCGCGGGCATCAGCGCGATGGGCGGCTCGGCGCGCGACGCGGACGCGGTGGGCGCGCTGCTGGCGGCCGCGCGACCGACGCTGCCCGGCCTCGGCGCGCCGAGCGCGCAGGTGATCGACTGGTGGACCGCGGCCGCGCGGCTGGGCATGGGCATGCCGCTCGCGTCGCAGCGCGCGATCCTCGACAGCGGCATCGCGTTCGTGGACCGGCGCGCGGCGGAGCTGGGGCCGGGGATGCCGCAGCAGTCGGTGCCGCTGGTCTACATCGCGTACCTGGCGTCGCGCGACCCGCGCTACCTGGCGACGCTGCGGCGCTGGCGCGGCGCGAGCGCGCCGCCGATGGCCGAGCTGGACGCGCTGGAGGCGCTGGCCGCGGGCGACAGCGCGCGCGCCCGCTCGATCGCGCGCGGCTTCCCGTCGGCGGACTCGATCCGCGCGGCGACGGGCGGGATGAACGCCACGCGCTGGACGGCGCGCGCGCAGGTGCTGGCCGACCTCGGCGACGCCCGCGGCGCGGTGGCGATGTACGAGGTGCTCGACCCGCGCCGCTTCAGCGAGTTCGGGATGGTGGACCCGGGCTTCGCGCTGTACGCGCGCAGCTTCCTCGCGCGCGGCCGGCTGTACGAGGAGCTGAACGACCGCGCCCGCGCGGCCGCCGCCTACGAGCGCTTCCTCGCGCTGTGGAAGGACGCCGACCCGGCCTTCGACGCGCAGCGCCGCGAGGCGCGCGCGGGGCTGGCGCGGGTGAAGGACGCGGCACGAGGGACCGTCGAAGTGAAGTGAGGCGGGCGCTGCGGACCGCGGGCTGCGGATCGACGGCCGCTCGGGACGCCCCGTCGTTCAGATCCGCAGTCCGCAGTCCGCAGCTCATCCCACGTCAACGCATGCGCGCCCTCCGTCACCTCTCCATCATCGCCGGTCTCGCGCTCGGCCCGTCGGTCCTGCATGCGCAGCCGGCCGCGACGAGCGAGCCCCCGACACCCTCCATCGGGCAGCGCGTCGGACGGCTGCTGATCCGCGGCGCGCTCGTCATCGACGGCGCGGGCAACCCGACGCGCGGGCCGATGGACATCCTCGTCGAGGGCTCGCGCATCGCCGCGATCCAGCCGTCCACCGACGCCGAGTTCAGCGGCAGCAGCGTGGGCGCGGGGCGCATCCGCGGGCCGTTCGACCGCGTGATCGACGCGCGCGGGCTGTACGTGATGCCCGGCCTCGTCGACGTGCACGGGCACACGCAGTTCAGCCGCGCCGGCCAGCCGATGCCGAAGGACTACGTCTACAAGCTCTGGCTCGCGCACGGCATCACGACGGTGCGCGACCCGGGCTCGGGCGAGGGGATCGACACGATGGTGGCGCACGCGCGCCTGTCGGCCGAGAACCGCATCAACGCCCCGACGCTGATCCCGTACGCCACGCCCGCCGCCGACACGCCCGACGAGGCGCGCGCGGTGGTGCGCGCGCTCAGGGCGCGCGGCGCGCAGGGGCTCAAGGTCTTCATCGCGCGCCCCGACGTGTGGGACGCGCTCGCCGACGAGGCCCGGAAGCTCGGCCTGCCGATCGCGACCGACATGAAGATCCAGGAGTACGACGTGCTGGACGCGGCACGCCTGGGCGTGCGGTCGCTGGAGCACTGGTACGGCATCCCCGACGCGGCGATCCCGGGGCCGCAGGACTTCCCCGCCGGCTACAACTACGACGACGAGCGGGATCGCTTCCGCTGGGCGGGCGACCTGTGGCGGCAGGCCGACTCGGCGCGGCTGTCGGCGGTGCTCGACACGATGCGCGCGCACGGCATGACGTGGGACCCGACGTTCGCGGTCTACGAGGCGAACCGCGACCTGACGCGCGCCCGTGCGCTGCCGTGGTTCACGGAGTACGCGCTGCCGCAGGTGCTGGCCAACTTTGAGCCCGACCCGACGCGCCACGGCTCGTACCACGCCGACTGGACGACCGCCGACGAGGTCCGCTGGCGCGAGAACTTCCGGATCTGGATGCGCTGGGTGCGCGAGTACGCGCGCCGCGGCGGCAACGTGACCGTCGGCAGCGACGCGGGCTTCATCTACCACCTGTACGGCTTCGGCACGGTGCGCGAGATGGAGTTGCACCAGGAGGCGGGCTTCCACCCGCTGGAGGTGATCCAGCACGCGACCTCGAACGGCGCGAAGGCGCTCGGCCTGAAGACCACGGGCGTCGTGCGCCCGGGCTTCGACGCCGACCTGGCGATCGTCGACGGCAACCCGCTGCACAACCTGAAGGTCCTCTACGGCACCGGCGTCCTCACGGAGCGCGACGGGAAGCTGGTGCAGGCCGGCGGCGTGAAGTGGACGATCAAGCAGGGGATCGTCTTCGACGCCGAGGCGCTGCGCGCGGACGTGCGCGGGATGGTGCAGCGGGCGAAGGCCGCGGGGCGGACGGCCGGCGCGCCGTGAACCGACAGTCTCGCCGGACCCGAACAACAAGCGCAGACAGGATTACAGGATTTTGCAGGATTCACAGGATTCGTAGCTCCGCCTAGCGGCGAGGAGCGTCGTGCCACGCGGAGAACAATCCTGTAAATCCTGTCAATCCTGTCTGAAGCAGTTCGCCGTCGGGTCCCGTCGCGCAACGCTGCGACCGTGCGATATGCTACGGCCGTGACCACACTCCTCTCTCGCCTCGCCCTCGCCGCCGCGCTGGCGGCCGCCGCGCCGATCGCTGCCCAGCCGGTCGCCAAGGACGCCGCGTCCGACGAGATGCCCGCGCTCGGCCCGGGCGTGTCCGCGGAGCTGGCCGCCTGGCGCGCCGCGCGCGTGCGAGACGTGCGCTACGACCTGTCGCTCGACGTCACGCGCCCCGACACGGCGACCGGCCGCGTCACCGTGCGCTTCGTGCGGCGCGGCGACGGCGACGCGGTGCTGGACTGGCGCGGGCTCGCGCTGTCCGGCGTGCAGGCGAACGGCCGCGCGCTCCCCGACGTGCGCGGCGACGGCGCGCACGTGCGCGTGCCGGCCGCCGCGCTGCGCACCGGCGAGAACGCGGTGACGCTCGACTTCGCCGCGGCCATCGCGCCCGCCGGCGCGAGCGTCATCCGCTACCGCGACGCGACCGACGGCGCCGACTACCTGTACACGCTGCTCGTCCCGTCGGACGCGAACGCGCTCTTTCCCTGCTTCGACCAGCCGGACCTGAAGGCGCGCGTCACGCTGGCGCTGCGCGTGCCGCAGGGGTGGACGGCGGTCGCCAACGGGCGCGCGGTCGCCGACTCGGTGGCCGGCGAGGACCGCCTGCTGCGCTTCGCGGAGACGCGCCCGATCAGCACGTACCTCGTCGCGTTCGCGGCGGGGCCGTGGCACGTCGCGACGCGCACCGTCGACGGGCGCACCATCTCGCTCTACGCCCGCGCGTCGCGCGCCCGCGAGGTCGAGGTGGACTCGCTGATCGACGCCAACGCCCGCGCGCTGACGTGGCTCACGACCTACTTCGGCCGCCCGTACCCGTTCGGGAAGTACGACATGGTGCTGGCGCCGGCGTTCCCGTTCGGCGGCATGGAGCACCCGGGCGCCGTCTTCTACAACGAGGAGTCGTTCGTCTACCGCGAGCGGCCGACG
>CBHYLO010000380.1:0-5077 GCA_966128675.1 uncultured bacterium
CCGGCGGCGTGCGCGACGCGCTCGACGCGCTGGCGCCGATCCTCGCGCACGCGGTGGACGTGCTGCGCGGGCGGCCGATCGACCACGACGCGCCGCGCGCGTCGGAGGACGCATGAGCGAGCCGCGCGTGGGGCGCATCGGGCGGGAGGGGCCTCGGGAGCGCGCCGACGGCGAGGCGCGGCAGCGCGTGGTGCTGACGCTCACCGACCTAGAGCCGGCGGTGCGGCTGAACGCGCAGCTCGAGGCGCACGGGCTGGAGACGACGCTGGTGTCGCCGGTGGACGACGTGCGCGCGACGCTGCGGCGCACGGTGCCGGACGTCGTCGTGCTCACGGGCGCGCTGCTCGACGCGCAGCAGCTCGCGCTCGTGCGCATGCTGCGGTGGGACGGGATCCCGACGATCGGCCTGACCGACGTGTCGGACCCCACGACGACGACGCGCCTGCGCGAGGCGGGCTACGCGGCGCTGTACGCGAAGCCGATCGTGCCGGAGGAGGTGGCGGCGGGGATCCGACGCATCCTCGACCGGCGGCGGCTGTCGCAGCTCACCGGGCTGGCCGGCGAGAGCGAGGCGATCCGCGAAGTGCTCGTCCAGATCGAGCAGATCGCGCCCGTCACGAGCACGGTGCTGATCGAGGGCGAGAGCGGGACCGGCAAGGAGCTGGTCGCGCGCGCGATCCACCGCCTCAGCCCGCGGCGCGGCAAGCCGTTCATCGCGGTGAACGTCGGCGCGCTGCCCGAGACGCTGCTGGAGAGCGAGCTGTTCGGCCACGAGAAGGGCGCGTTCACCGGCGCGGCCGAGCGGCGCCTGGGGCGCTTCGAGCTCGCGGACACGGGGACCATCTTCCTCGACGAGATCGGCGAGGTGCCGCCGCACACGCAGGTGAAGCTCCTGCGCGTGCTCGAGGAGCGCGAGGTCACGCGGCTGGGCGGCACGGCGCCGATCCCCGTGGACGTGCGCGTGGTGGCGGCGACGAACCGTCCGCTGCGCGACCACGTGATGGAGGGCACGTTCCGCACGGACCTGTACTACCGGCTGAACGTCCTGCGCATCTACCTGCCGCCGCTGCGCGAGCGGCCCGACGACATCCCGCTGCTGGTGCGGCGCTTCGTGGCGGAGTTCGCGGCGCGGCACGACCGCCCGTTCCACGGGCTGTCGGCGGAGGCGATGCAGCTGCTCGTCGGCTATCCGTGGCCCGGCAACGTGCGCGAGCTGCGCAACCTGATCGAGAGCATGGTGGTGCTGGCGCCGGGGCGCGAGATCCGGCCGGAGGACCTGCCGGCGCACCTGCGCGAGTCGGGCGCGGGGCGGCTGCTGCCGGTGCCCGTCGGCCCCGTCCTGCGCGAGGGGCAGCGGGCGGAGGGGCGGGAGCTCGAGTTCATCGTCCGCAGCCTGGTGGAGCTGAAGCTCCAGGTGGAGGAGCTGCGGCGGCGGCTGGACGACGAGCGGGAGGCGCGGCTGTCGGCGCCGGAGCCGGGCGTCGTCGGCGGCGGGGCGGGGGGCGGGCTGCTCGCCCCGGCGCTGGAGGCGCGCGAGGAGGCGCCGCCGCCGAACGTCGTCACCGTGCGCCCGGGGATGACGATGGCGGCGATCGAGCGGGCGGCGATCGAGGCCGCGCTGCGCGAGACGGGCGGGAACCGGCGCCGGGCGGCGGAGCTGCTGGGCATCGGGGAGCGGACGCTCTACCGGAAGCTGCACGAGTACGAGGGCGTCGCGGTGCCCGTCGCCGAGGACGAGTGACGGCGCGGCCGTCGTGACGCGGCGCACGCCGCGCGACGGGGCGGCCGCCGGGGTGAGCGTTCGCGCCCGGTTTGTGACGTTTCCATGAGGGCGGCTGTCTAGCTCCCGGACGCGCGCCGAGTGGCGCGGGGAAGTGGAGCGTCGGGTCACGCGGGTCGCCATCGTGTCACGCCGGCGGCCTCAGGACTTGCGCCTCGGGGTGATCCGGCTCACACTTCCCTTCGCCTCACCCCGGTGTGGCGCGCCCGCCGTACTCCTCGCAGCACCTCCCGCCGTTCGACGGCCATCCCGCCGTCCCCGCCGCTTTCTGCTGATCTGGATGGGCGCCTCGCGTCCAGCCGAGAGCATCCCCGCGCGCCGTCGTCGCCGTGACGCAGCCATCTTCCGTGTACGCGCCCCGCGGTGACGCCGCGGTGGCCTCGACGACCGCTCGCTTTCCGCTCGCCGAGGCCGAAGAGCTCCTGTCGAGTCTTCCGGGCGTCATCTCCGTCCGCATCCTCGAGACGGACGGGGGCGGGATCGGCGACGTGCACGTGCTGACGGCGTCCGACGTGTCGCCGAAGCAGACGGTGCGCAACGTCGAGAGCGCGCTGCTGGCGCAGTTCGGGCTGCGCGTGGACCATCGCAAGATCTCCGTCGCGACGACGAGCGATTCCGGCCGCGCGCGCGGGACGCGCGCCGCGGGCCCGACGCTCGTGCCGCCCGCGCGGGCGCTGGAGTCGGTGCGCCGCGTCTACTTCGAGGACGTCGAGGTGCGGCGCTCGTCGCGCGCGCTGTGGTGCCGCGTGATGTTGCGGCGCGGGGCGGAGATCGTCAGTGCCGAGGCGGACGCGCCGCCGGCGGAGCGGGCGCGCGTCGAGGAGCTGGCGGCGCGTGCGGCGGTGTCCGCGCTGGTGCGTGCCGAGGGCGAGACGCTGGACCTCGCGCTCGAGGGCGCGGAGGTGGTGACGGCGTTCGGCCGCGAGTTCGTGTTCGTGGGCGTGGCCGCGCGGCAGGGTCGCGGGGCGACGCTGCTGACGGGCAGCTGCGAGGTGCGCGACGGCGTGGAAGCCGCGGCGGTGCTCGCGGTGTTGGACGCGACGAATCGGTGGATTGCGCGCGGGCGTTGACGCCAGGCGTGCGATCGAAGACCGATCGCGATGAGAGCTACTTCGGCGAATCGAATCCCACCTTCCGACCTATTCCCCGTCCCCGGTAGAGCGAAGCTGAGCGGGTGAGGCAATCGGCCTCTCGAGCGGAGCCAACCTAGTACGCGCGTGTCGCTGGCAGCAGCTTGCCAGTGGGCATAGCAACTAAGGGAGGTGAACTCGAATGACGATCATTGCTGATCTCGTTGCTGCGATGTTTAGCGGCACTTTGATCTGGTGGTAAGTCAGACCAGCCCGGGGCGGGGGGCTCCTTCTCCATGCATCGCAAGCTCACTGCGTATATCGGGGCGACAATCGCCCTTGCCGTTCTCGCGACGGCCGCGGTTGTGATGCTAGGAGGGAGCATCGATCAGAAGGGCGTTCAAGCGGTTGTTTGCTTCACCGCGTTCGCCTTCATCGCGCAAGTGCAGGCATTTCGGCTGCCGCACAGCGCCGCAGGATCGATCTCCTTCCTGCCTTACCTGTCGTCAGCGCTGATTGCCCCCAACTGGGTGACGGTCTGCGCGGCGTTCGGTTCGATGGTGGTCTCCGAACTCATTCGGCGGCCCGCGCTCGAGAAGGCGCTGTTCAATATCGCGCAGCTAGTTCTCTCGATCGCCTGTGGAATTATCGCGTTCCGACTCTTGGGCGCTGAGGGGCTTCAGCCGAACCGGTTGGTGCCGGGGATCCCGTATGTGTTTCTCGTCACCACGTTCTTCGTGGTGAATACGGGAGCGGTGAGCGGCGTAATCGCGTTGAGCAGACAGCAACGCCTCGCCTCCGTGTGGCGCGAGCATGCATTTCGGACCCTGCTTTTCGATATCGTAGCAGTCGTTGTTGTCTATTCCTTCGTCTGGGTCTACCTCAAGGTCGATCTTCCGGGACTAGTGCTTCTCGCGGTCTTCGTCCTGGGCACGCGACAGCTCTACAGCACGACGCTCGAGTTGGCGCAGGCCAATCAGGATCTGCTCCAGGTCATGGTCGCCGCCATCGAGATGCGCGATCCGTACACCTCGGGCCACTCGCAGCGCGTCTCGCAGTATTCCAAGGTCATCGCCAAGGCCATCGGCCTCTCGCCCAAGGAAGTCGAGCGCGTCGGCGTCGCCGCGCTGCTGCACGACGTCGGCAAGATCGACGAGCGCTTCGCCCAGATCCTCCAGAAGCCCGGCCGCCTGACGGAAGAGGAGCGGCTGATCATCGAAGAGCATCCCGTGCGCAGCGCGGAGCTCGTGGCCATGGTCAACGGCCTGCAGGACCTCGTGAAGCCCGTCCGCCACCACCACGAGCGCTGGGACGGCGGCGGCTACCCCGACGGCCTCGCCGGCGAGGACATCCCGCTCACCGCCCGGATCATCGTCTTCGCCGACACGATCGACGCGATGACGTCCGACCGCCCCTACCGGCCAGCCCTGGGACCGGCCGACGTCCGGCGCGAGCTCGTCAAGCATCGTGCGAAGCAGTTCGATCCGCACATCTGCGACCGCCTGATCGAGAGCGACCTCTACGAGCAGCTGTTCGCGATCTGCGGGACGCGCGTCGAGCCGCAGGCGGAAGCGCCCGTCGAGGCGCCGCGCGAGGTGCGCGCGCCGGAGCCGGTCAGCGCGGCCTGAGCCCCGCCCCGCCTGGGGGTACACACGACCCCCGGCCCCGCCCGGCGGCCCCGGGCTTCATCGCGTCGGGCAGCGGTGTCGCGCCAGGTCTAGCGCTCGCGCAGGTCGAGCAGCTTCTCGACGGTCATTCCGTCCGCCTCCGCCTGGAAGTTCAGCACGATGCGGTGGCGCAGCACCGGCAGCGCCACGGCGCGCACGTCGTCCAGGTCCGGCATCGGGCGGCCATCCATCGCCGCGCGCGCCTTCGCCGCGAGCACGAGCGCCTGCGACGCGCGCGGACCCGCGCCCCAGCCGACGTACTTCTTCATCGCCGCCGACGCCTCCGACTCGTCGGGACGCGTGCCGCGCACCAGCTGCACGGCGTACTGCACGACCGTCGGCGGCGCGGGCAGCCGGCGCACCAGGCGCTGCATCGCCCCCAGCCGCTCCGCGGACAGCACCGGCTCCACGCGCGCCTCGTTCGCGCCCGTCGTCGCCGCGACGATGCGCTCCTCCTCCTCGCGGCTCGGATAGCCGACCTTCAGCTCCAGCATGAAACGATCGAGCTGCGCCTCGGGCAGCGGATACGTGCCCTCCTGCTCGATCGGGTTCTGCGTCGC